>JBBQCU010000279.1:0-5401 GCA_038319065.1 Methylococcales bacterium | reverse complement strand
GAGCGGGATTGATGCTTCTAACCCAGGCTGCATCTCGCTCGCGGCAACGCACTGTGCATAAAAGGACACTTGTCATAATGGCTGTTATGCAAAGCTTTGCATAACGGCCAACAGAAGACTGTCACAACTGCCACTGAATGGCTGGTCAACTTCGGAAAGTGGTTATTCAGATGGCAACAGTGAAACTCTGTTGCTGGTCGCGCTAGCAGACGATCCCCCATAAGCGCTAGATATTGCGCATTGCGATTCCGCGACAGAAAAGCATATACTTATCTCCGAAATCAAGAGATTGAAGCTCCTTCGGAGGCTCTGCTTCCTACGGCGGTTCTAGTGGATGGGGGGTTGATTGCTGCGACCCCTTTCTCCCGCAAGCCGGTTTCCCACTCCCATCTCACCCATTTTGAATTTCTTGCATACATAGACCAAAACAGCATGAAAAGATCGCGCCTACTGATTTCCTCCTTCAGCTTTTCTTTCCACTGATCAACGACGGCTATATTTTTATGCCTCTTTGCGCATAGGTTTCGCAACAATAAACTGCGCGGGTCAGTTTTTTTTGCCGACCACTTTGAGCGCGTTTTGGCTCCCTGGGTCAGCAACGTCCTCAGGTAAGTATCGCCACATTTACTTACCCTATATTGATCGTTTACTTGATCCTTGTTCACTGCCGTATAGGCAACTTAGAAAGGTTGAAAAGGGTTAAACATTGAGAATGTGGAGGGATAGTCTACTATTGTTGATATGAATAACTATCAGAGAGGATTTAGTCATGAGTTGTCCACATTAACCCAAACGGCACGTTTTTTTGTTTAAAGTGTAAGCACAGACTATCCAATATTCGAAAAGGATCGACCTCAAGATCAAGAGATCCAGATTGTAAATACACTAGCTGATCTTGCAGAACGAGTAAAAGAAGCTATTATTCCCAACGAAAGATTAACAGAAAATATTTTTGACCTTGCTGATGTAATAAGAGAAAAAGGGGAAGGATAATGACCAAAAGAACGATGACTGTTCAATGCTCGATCGATATGCTTATGAAAATATCAGAAGATAGCCATAAGAAAAAAGTTGATGCAATTGATCGCTTAGCCCATACACCAAGACATAAGGAAGAAATTAAGAATTCATTTAAGGATCAGTTTAGGCTGAAAATGATGGAAGGAGTTATTAACAAGTTGGTTGAAATCATAGATCAGCAAGACGCTAGACTTGCTGATCTTGAGGATCATGTAGCAAATTTTAGGGGGTCCGAGTCAGAGTTTCAATGCCAACTGGAGGAAGCGTAAATGACCATAGTAACAAAAGAACAAATCTAGTAATACATGTAACATATTAATTAATTAAATGATTATTTCTACAAAACAATAAAATTAAGCTGTAAAATAACAATGCAAGCTGATAACTTGCCTTGTCGCCCTGATATGGTAAGGTTCATTGTGATCATCATACCGACCGGTTTATAGCGTTAATGGATCAATATCTGCCGAATTGGCGCTAGTTGCGTATTCCAGTGAAAGTTGCCACCCAGTCCACGGGAATGCTGCCACCTAAACCGGTGAAAGCTGCCAGCCCATCGGAGCGGAGCGACGCGGGAGGTTTATTTTGACTCGATCTCGTTAGGTGTCGTCAAATTTGCTTGCTGTTTTCTAAGTGATTGTGACGGTTGAATTTCCTATCCTAAAAATGATGGTCTGCTAACGTATTTTTGTTTTTTAGTATTTCATGGTGACAGGCAAGCAGTCTTGCCCATATGTAGTAAACATGCTTATAATTTCCGGGGAAACTTATGTCAGATGTCAAGCGCATTGCCCTATTTCTAGACGGTACGTGGAACACCGTTAACGATAATACCAACGTATGGCGAATGAAGTCGCTGTGCGCGAAGTCTTCTGAACAACTCGTCTATTACAGCGCGGGCGTGGGGACGCAAATTGGTGAGCGTATCACGGGGGGTATGTTCGGCATTGGCATCAATAAGGAAGTCACAGATGCCTATGAATGGCTGGTTGAAAATTACGAACCCGAAGCCCATTTGTTTATCTTTGGTTTTAGCCGGGGCGCATTCACGGCTCGCAGCCTAGCTGGCTTTATTTCCAAATGCGGATTATTAAAGCCAGGCTCCCCAGTCTCGTTAAATCAGCTATATGGGCGTTACCGTAAAGGTGACCAAGGGAGAACAATTCGCAATATCGTAAACGAGAGTGATGAAAGCATATTGTCCCAAGAAGATAAGTGGCTCAAAAAATATTCTCGTCCAATCCCAATCTGGTTCCAGGGTGTATGGGATACGGTTGGCGCTTTAGGTGTACCGCTTCCGCTGATTCCAAAGGTCAGCAAAAGTGATTTCGCATTCCTCGAAACGGATTTACGCATTAACGATACGCATGCCTTTCATGCACTGGCGATTGATGAGCATCGCAAGGCATTTGCGCCGACGCTATGGACAAAGAACACGCCAAAACAAGGAGACACCTTCCCGCCGCGTTCTCTTGATAAAGTCGAGCAGCGCTGGTTCGTCGGAGCGCATGCCAATGTGGGCGGCGGCTATGAGAATGACCAACTCTCCCAAATCCCTCTTAATTGGTTGATGAATAAAGCCATCGCGCATGGACTCATATTCAACGACAAGGTTGAATTAGATAGCAAAGAATTTATCTGTCTAATCCGTGATTCCTATGCTGAAATGGGACGCGGCATCTATAAAGCACTCACTTTTGGAAAGGCTTTTTATAGGCCCATTGGCGCCGAACCCGTTGATATGGGTGATGCTGTGACAACCACTATTAATGAAACCATCGATGCGACCGTTTTCGAGCGCTGCCGGAATGATCCGGAATACCGGCCTAAGAACTTATCAGATTGGGCGGACCGTCAAAATGTAGAGCTCTCAACGCTCACGGGATCCGTCCGTACGGACGCTGCGGCTGTCGTGCCTGACTGATCAACAGCGAACAAAAACAAATTGACACAGGTATTACCACGCCTATCGCTTGATGGACAATCATTATCATCGGTTGATTGTGAGTATTCTGGTCAATTTGAGCCAGAATACGCATGTACAGACTCATATGAAGACTTCATTGGCGGCATGTACAAATAACATTATAGAGATATAGGGAGCCCAAAAAAAGAAGAGTATTTAACAGGGCCTTTATCAATCAATGAAACAATTGGCCGGTCTGTTTTTGAACACTGGCACAAAAGAGAAGATTATCTCCCCGAAAACCTTAGGCGTTGGGCGGAAAGGCATAGCATAACTATAGAGAGTCTAATTCCTCAACAAACAGTCAAAGCCGACGACCCCACAATTGTCGTACCAGATTAAATGGAAGCCTAAGGAGCTGTACTATAATCTTTCAACCTAATCGAGTGAAGCTGAGAATTTTATTCCGGGTTATTTGGGAATCGCCGTACTAGATCACGATAAGAGACACCATAACGGACTTAGAAAAATACAACGTACAGAAAGACATTCTTTGGAAAATGCGTACCTTTAAAACTAATCATCGGCTTTTTAATCGCTAAAAACCGCGCATTGTCTCTTACTCCGAAAAACTTTGCGACACAACCCGCTAACGTTATTGCGCCCTACGCAGGCTACTTTTTCAGTGACTCTTTAATCTTCCGGTTATTCATTATTGAACCCATGCAAACATCACCTTCTTCTTCACCATTGAGCCATTGTTTTAGAAATTCAGCTCGTTGCATGGTGAGTCTGGTCTTAAAACCAGAAGCACACATTGGAAATACACTCCCATAGTAGCTAGGCCCTTCTGAATGTGGATATTTAAGCTCAATATCTGCATCTCTGAGCTTAATCCATACAAGTTGCGATGTTTTGAGTTTTTCTAAAAAAATACGATCATTTTTATATATTTCTTGGATCTTTTTATAGACTCGATTTAATTCGAAATCTACAGCACTAAATTCAACGCCAGCACAACGATTCATCTCAATTTGAGTCACTGCCACTTCTAAGCATTGCTTAGTTTGATCTGCCAAAACTGGAATTGAAACGGAACAAACAATACATAGCAACGCTAATAGTGAAGACTTCATTCTTGACTCCAAAATATCTAATGCAAAGCTCAGCGGACAGATGAAAAGTGAGCGGTAGCGAAACTCCGCTGGAGCGTTGGGTTAGGCTTAGTTATTAAATAACTTGTTATTTTGTTTTAGTTCGTAGCTCCTCATCCCAAACCTCGCTGGCTTAGACAGGTGTACAAAATAGCGTAGCCTCGGCTTTTCTGCGTCGCACTAAACCTTCGAGCCCATGGTTGGTATATTTCCCAAACTGCTCATTAATCCAGGCTGAATCATTCCAACGTTCTGGGGAATCGCAAACATCGGTAATAGAGGTGAAATTCGCACCTTTATAAAATCCTGCACCAAGGTTGTAAGCAAAGCTGTAAAGAGCACTTTGTTGATTTGAGTTCATCTTTGCCCAAGTGGGGATTTTAGTCAAAGTGGTGGTGCAATTTTTCGCCACATGATTCGCCAGGCATTCACTGGCTTGCGCTTCGGTAATAGTGTCGCCCTTCTTAACGTCAGTACCATCAGGGTATATTGTCGTTCCATAGCCGATGGTAGGTAGTTGCCAATGAGTAATGGGGTCAGGATAGGCGTTGGCTCGAAAGCCCTCAAATTCTTTAATAAGTTCGATAGCAGCTTCAGGAATGGAATTCATAATTAATACCTCAGAAAATATGACTCGGTTGAAACCGAGCCTAAAAGTTAATATTCCAAGCTTGCCTTTTTAATCTTCTCAATCTTGATTGCTGGCAATAGATTGTAAAAGTAGTTAAGCAGGGAACACTGCGGATACCTTTTGTTGATTTAATTGAGGTACACAGATTTACTGGTACGAACAACGATATACTTCACGCGACTACAAGTTATTATCTTGATCCGCATAGCTTATATACCAGAGTGACTGTAATAGCAACAATTTTTAGAATAACCTTAGAAACTAAACTTTCTGAACGGGATAACCTACGTTTTACGCATGATAACCGGATCTGGATAATTCCGACCGCCACACTTTGAATGACCGAAATAAGCCTCTCAACCGACATTTAAATATCAGAATCCATAGGCCGGTTAGGGTCGAGTGTCGACTTTGGTCTCGTCGAAACCAAACAAAATTGAATGTCCGGTATCGAGATTGATTTTTTCGAAACTAACGAATAACGGGTATCGACCATGAGCAGCCAATCATATTAGTCGGTAACTTTTTCAAATATGTTTGCTGAGGAGATATATAGATACAGAAGCTAATCAAGCGACATAATAAACTATTATGCCGGGCAATTGTCTTCTTCCCATACAAAGTAACCGGCGGTAGCGGAGCGCATTATGACCCCAGAATGGTTGGAAGACGGAAGAAAAGTACCCGATG
>JBBQCU010000278.1:0-5405 GCA_038319065.1 Methylococcales bacterium | reverse complement strand
CCACCTCGGCCTATTTCAACGATAATCGCTAAGCTAGCTGCTCGTATTTTCTGTGTTGTATTGTTTTTTTAGTCATTAACTCATGATACTAAAATACGACAGTCTAGCTCTAATTTTGTCCCGGCTTAAGTGGGTAGCCCCGACAGAGACAGTAGTCAATGAACTATCGAATGTTAGCGGAAGCTAATTTTAAAAAGAGCGGACATTGACTTAAAGACTCTACCGGCGGACTCCATGTGGACAAAGCATGAATTTCCTTCGGAACGTGTGGATAAGCTGATGGAAAACTGCTTAGGCAGTTTACCACGAGCTTACCCACACTAATTCACCCTTTGACCACATTCCGCCGCAGCACACATAAAGGCATATCAAAATGCCTGCGGCGCAATAATAACAATTTATTGAAATGGAGAATGGGGAGTAACCTACTCCGTATAGAAGGATTGGGGCAGCGCTATTCAGCTGTAATGTGGACAGGACTCTATCTTAAACTCAATGAATATTTGTCTGGACAGAGGGGTCCACTTTAAACATATAGCTAAATTGGGAAAATTAAAATGAAAGGCTGGGTTTATATTATTACCACTAAAGCAATGCCTGGTTTAGTAAAAGTAGGATTTTCAACAAAAGACCCAGAACTAAGGGCATTGGAATTAAACAACACTGGCAATCCTTATCCTTATAAAGTTGAATATGACGTTTTAGTGCATGGACCAAGAAATGTAGAGCAAGCGGCGCATAGTTTGCTTAAAAATTACCATGAAAATAAAGAATGGTTTAACTGCTCAATTGAAACAGCAATATTGGCAATTCGCAAAGCGTCTAATGGCGGTGTTATTTTAGAAAATTGTCAAGTTGCAGTTAAGCATAAGAATCACGGAAAAGCTGAATTCATGTCAAATTTTGAAGCATATAAACATTACCTTGCTAACAAATCCAATACAGCAAGGACGGTGATTCAGAATGAATCAACTGATAGCAAAATATTATCAGAATCTTATCAAGATCCAGTTAAGGAGTTCCCATGTACACTTGAGCCTGTTTT
The DNA here is from genome assembly GCA_038319065.1 of Methylococcales bacterium. Taxonomy (GTDB): domain Bacteria; phylum Pseudomonadota; class Gammaproteobacteria; order Methylococcales; family Methylomonadaceae; genus Methylobacter_C. The sequence goes on along the minus strand of JBBQCU010000278.1, from coordinate 4,360 downwards.
TTCCGTTAAAGAAGGTATTGCAACAAATATGAAAACAGGTTTAATGTGGTTGCGTTTTGCGCACGGACAAGTGTGGCAAGACAACACAACAATTGGTAACCCCAAAAAAGTCAACTGGGAACAGGCTTTTGATGTGGCTAGAGAGTTTAATCAACAAGGCGGTTATGCTGGTTATAGCGATTGGCGATTACCCTCGAATAACGAATTAAAAACACTAATTGATAAGATTAAAGGTGTGCATAACAATTATATTGATACAGATGTTTTTCCTAACAATAGCCAAAGTTTCTGGTCTTGCTCGGATATTGCAGGCGGTAGTTGCCATGCCTATACAGTTAATTTCTATGTTGGCGACAACTTTTGGCTACCTAAATCCGACTATTGCTTTGTTCGCTTAGTTCGTAGCAGCAAGTAGGTTCGTTGGAGTTAAGCGGAATCAAGTGCGTGGAGACACCTTACCCTCGTTTCCACTGCGCTACATCAAGGCTACTTGCTGAAATTGACGTAATTTGGAATAACTTTTCAAAATCATGAGTGAGAATTACATACCATTCAACTATAACGAGTAAAAACCATGCGTTTAGATGAAATAATCCAACAACACACCAAAGCATTATCGCCAGCACACCAAGCTGAGGTTTTTGACTTTGTTTTGTTTTTAGAACAAAAACAGGATCACACTCTGTTAAAAACAGACCATGAGCAACGAAAAGAACGCTTAAAAAAAGCCTTGGATAATGCCGTTACACTGGGTGTTTTCGCGGGTGTCGATGGCGTGGCGTGGCAAAATGAACAACGACAAGACCGCAATATTGGCTATGACGAATGATACTGATTGACAGCAACCTAATTATTTACGCAGTACAAGCTGAATACAAAAACTTGCGTTCGTGATGCGTGATAATTATGATTTTTCTGATTCCATACCGAATCCCTACACGAAAATGAAAACAACGCCAAATTTACCGGATAAAATACACAAGAAGCCATGCAATCGTTTGATGATAAAGAAAAAGCTAAAGCTATTGTATTGGCGTTGCAAGAGTTGATTAATAAAAATAAAGTGGCAGCGCTAAAATCCTATAAAGGTAAGATTATTCTTGAAATTGACATTGATTCGCTTAGAAAGCGCAATGCACATCCCGATTGATAACCCTATCCGGATAGATTATTTTAAAAGCGGCTGCACTTGCCAAACTCTATAAACAAGTTGAATAACAAAAATGACCCCAGAACAATTTAATCACTATGCCCGACAAGGCTACAACCGTATCCCGGTTAGCCGCGAAGTCCTGGCCGATTTGGATACGCCTTTAAGCGCTTATCTGAAACTCGCCGATGGCCCCTACTCCTATTTATTTGAATCCGTCCACGGCGGCGAGCAATGGGGACGTTATTCCATCATAGGACTGCCCTGTAAAACAGTCGTTAAAATCAGCGGCAATCAAATTCGCCTGGAACAAAACGGCGAATTACTGGAAACAGCGACGCACGACAATCCTTTGGCGTGGATCGAGCAATTCAAGCAACGCTATAAAGCTCCCGATATTGCCGATTTACCGCGCTTTAATGGCGGCCTGGTCGGTTATTTCGGTTATGAAACTATTCGCTACATTGAGCCGCGTCTTTGCGGAACAGAAAAACCGGACCCGCTGGGATGCCCGGATATTTTGTTGATGGTGTCGGAAGAAATACTGGTGTTTGACAATCTCTCGGGCAAGGTCTTGTTGTTGACACACGCTAATCCCGAAGAAGCCGATGCCTATAACCGTGCCGTGGCGCGAGTGTCTGAACTGGCAGTCAAACTGCGCGAAATGCAAGCCAAAACCGAAAAACATGCCAAACCCTGCAAGGTTGAAGAAGCCGATTTTGTCTCCGGTTTTACCCAGCAGGGTTTTGAAGATGCCGTGTTGAAAGCCAAGGACTACATCACCGATGGCGACATTATGCAGGTGGTGTTATCACAGCGCATGTCGATTCCTTATACCGCTGCACCCTTGAATTTATACCGCGCCTTGCGTTGCCTGAATCCATCGCCTTACATGTTTTTCCTGAATCTGGACGATTTTCATATTGTCGGCTCATCGCCGGAAATATTGGTCAGGCTGGAAGATAATACCGTCACCGTGCGCCCGATTGCCGGAACTCGCCGGCGCGGCGCGACGCATGAACAGGATATTGCCCTGGAACACGACTTGTTGGCAGACCCGAAAGAACTGGCGGAACATTTAATGCTGATTGATTTGGGCCGCAATGATGCAGGCCGCGTTGCAGAAATCGGCACTGTGCAACTGACCGATAAAATGATCGTCGAACGCTATTCTCATGTCATGCATATCGTCTCCAATGTCACCGGCACACTCCAGCAAGGTAAAAACGCCTTTGATGTCTTGGCTGCGACTTTTCCTGCGGGAACGGTTAGCGGTGCGCCGAAAATACGCGCCATGGAAATTATTGATGAACTGGAGCCCGTAAAGCGCGGCATTTATTCAGGCGCGGTCGGCTATATCGCCTGGTCCGGAAACCTGGATACTGCAATTGCCATTAGAACCGCTGTTATCAAAGACAACATGTTACATATACAAGCCGGTGCCGGCATCGTATACGATTCCGTGCCCAGAAACGAATGGGACGAAACCATGAACAAAGGCCGCGCCATCTTCCGTGCAGTCAGTATGGCTGAAGCAGGCCTGGAAGGAGAGCAAGCATGAGCTCGGTAAAAATCCCACCTAGCCCACCTTTAGTAAAGAAGGGGATGAAAGTGGTCATGGTCGATAACTACGATTCGTTTACTTACAACCTGGTGCAGTATTTGGGCGAACTGGGCGCGGAAGTTACCGTCGTGCGCAATGACCAGGTGACAGTCGCGGACATAGAAAATCTGGCGCCGGATAAAATCGTTATTTCCCCCGGACCTTGCACGCCCAAAGAGGCAGGCGTATCGGTTGAAGCCATTTTAAAGTTTGCCGGGCACACGCCTATTCTGGGCGTTTGCCTCGGACATCAAAGCATCGGTTATGCCTTTGGCGGTCATATCATCCATGCCAAAAGCATCATGCACGGCAAGACCTCGCCTATTTATCATCACAATACCGGCGTTTTCAAAGGGCTGAAAAATCCGTTCACCGCCACCCGATATCATTCCCTGGTCATCGAACAGGCCAGCTTGCCCAATTGCCTGGAAATCACCGCCTGGACACAGGATGAAGCGGGCAAACTGGATGAAATAATGGGCGTCAGGCACCTTACCCTGGACATCGAAGGCGTGCAATTTCATCCGGAGTCGATTTTGACGGAGTTTGGACATGAGTTGTTGAGGAATTTTTTGGAGAGGTGATTGTATACTGCCTTTTGTCTCGAATTGCGCTTTTTTGAATCCCCCCGCCCCGGCCCTCTCCCTTCGGAGAGGACTAATTCTGCGTATATCTAAAATGTGTGCATAGATTAGCCCGAAGGGAGAGGGCGAAAAATGACGCAATCAGCTGGATGGAGCTTGCAACCCCGTCCCGTACGTTTGGACAATTCTCTCTATTCCGGTTGAGAGCTTACTGATTTCATCTTCAACAATTCAGCTCTTTTTTGTTTGGCACGCTCGGCTTTTTCCTTATTTTCATTTTCCTTTCGCAAACAGCGGGCATCATAAAGCCGCTTTGCCAGGTGCGCTCGGGCGTATTTCTCCGCCTTCACAAGCAACGGCTCTTCATTTAGGGGTGGTGGCAGCGGCTTCATGACAATACAGTCTACCGGACACGGCGCTACACAAAGCTCACAACCGGTGCATTCAGAAACGATAACCGTGTGCATAAATTTTGCCGCGCCTAAAATGGCATCGACTGGACAGACTGCGATACATTTAACGCAACCGATACAGTCTTTCTCAATAATAAACGCAACACTTTTGGGTTTTTGCTGACCGAATTTGGAATTAAGCGGCTTGGGGTTAACGCCTAACAAATGCGCTAACTCGATAATCCCCTCATCACCACCTGGCGGGCATTGGTTAATATCCGCAGCCCCGGATGCGATTGCTTCAGCATAAGGCCGACAGCCCTGGAAGCCGCATTGCCCACATTGAGTCTGCGGCAGAATAGCATTTATTTGATCAATCACACTATGACCTTTAATCTTGAATCGTACTGTTAAGTATATTTGGATAGTTTTGCACTGAAATCCTGCTAATCCTAAAAATATGACCTGTATAATGGTTTAAAGTTGATATTCTATACTCCGCGCGGTCAAAATATCGGTTTCCAGTTACCCTAAAATATTGTAAAAATACCCAAACTAACTAATTCCTAGCGCCAAATAATGACAGAGAAGCAATTGGACGAACTTTTTCCTGAAATGACATTGAATAAGA
>JBBQCU010000277.1:0-5422 GCA_038319065.1 Methylococcales bacterium | reverse complement strand
AGACGCGTGACTCCGGCTTCCGTTTCGAAAAAGAAAAGCACCTGTTAGATCCCTGGGCGCGCGCAGTCAGCCAGAAGCGATGGAGCCGCAAAGCAGCATGCAAGCCCGGCGACAATAGCCGCACTGCCATGCGCTGCATGGTCGTTGATGACAGATATAACTGGGAAGGCGATGCGCCACTGGCTATCAGAAGTGAAAAAGCAATTATTTATGAACTTCATGTCGGTGGCTTTACTCGACATTCCTCATCAAAAGTGGCCAATCCAGGCACTTTTTCAGGTCTGATTGAAAAAATCCCTTATCTTCAGCAACTGGGTATTACCCATGTTGAGCTGTTGCCGGTCATGGCTTTTGATGAGCAGGATGCGCCTGTCCACACCACGGACCTTGGCTTAAAAAACTATTGGGGTTACAGCACTCACAGTTTTTTCAGTCCGCATCCCGGTTATTGCATGACACCTGAACAGGGCACTCACGTTCAGGAATTCCGTGACCTGGTCAAAGCGCTGCACAATGCCGGCATGGGGGTCATCATGGATGTCGTTTTTAATCACACCTCGGAAGCAGGCGCGAATGGTCCTGTCATTAATTTTAGAGGTATAGGCGGCAAGTCTTTTTATCATCTGGACAAATATGATAAAAGCATTATGCATGATTATACCGGTTGTGGTAACACGGTAAACGCAAACCATCCCTTGGTAGCTCGCTTTATAATCAGTTGTCTTGAATACTGGGTCAGGGAGATGCATGTCGACGGTTTCCGCTTTGATCTGGCCAGCGCCATGGCACGCGGAGAAAGTGGAGAAGTACTGCAGGATCCCCCTGTCCTCTGGGGCATAGAACTTTCAGAACAATTGATCAAAACCAAGTTGATAGCCGAAGCTTGGGATGCCGCCGGACTATACCAGGTAGGCAGCTTTCCGGGTTATCGCTGGGCTGAATGGAACGGAAGATACAGGGATATTGTCCGCCAATTTGTACGTGGCGATAAAGGGCTGATAGGTGAGCTTGCAACCCGCATCTGTGGCAGTAGTGACATGTATGAGCAGCAGGGGCGACTGCCAATTAGCAGCATCAACTTTGTTACTTGTCATGATGGCTTTACCCTGTATGATTTGTTCAGTTACAATGAAAAACATAACGAGGCTAACGGCGAATATAACCGGGACGGATGCAGCAATAATTTAAGTTACAATTGCGGCATTGAGGGCGATACCGAAGACTCCAAAATTTTGGAGCTGCGTAGAAAACAGGCAAAAAATGTCTTTTCTATTTTGCTTCTTAGCCAGGGGGTTCCGATGTTACTTGCGGGGGATGAAGTCTTACATACCCAGCAAGGTAACAATAATTGTTACTGCCAGGATAACGAATTAAGCTGGATGGACTGGGATAAGACCCACCAAAATGCAGATATATTGCGTTTTGTTCAACAGATGATAGCGCTACGCAAACGGCATCCAGCTATCATGCGCCGGCGTTTTTTGACAGGCAGCGTCATAGAAGGAAAAAACAGGCCGGATATTTCATGGCATGGTACTGAGATTAATAAACCATTATGGAATGACCCGGAAGCAAGAATCCTGGTTTTTACCCTGACGGGTATTGACAGCAATGAGGCGGATCTGCATATCGTAATGAATATGTCGGGTGAAAATGTCAGAATAGAACTCCCCATGATCGAGGGGAGAAAATGGTGCCTGGCTATGGATACTTCGCTAAAATCACCTCAGGACATCATTCTTCCGCAGGATCAAAAACCATTCGTTGAGAATTTCTATTCAGTAAATAGTAAAGCTGTAGTAGTTTTCGAAAATGTAGGTTTGTGACTTAATCTCAAAGGTTCTTGGTAAGTTTTAAGCTTATAAATTAGTCGGAGGGCGTTGTGCGCCCCCCACGCATAAATTTTAATTAATTAATCGAACTTTTTCTGCCCTGTGTCACGTTTTACGTCCTAGTTTATAGATAATTGTTGTTGTAATCGCTTTATTTTTTATGTTCACACGTATTTTTTTGAATTCATTAAGCCAACGGGTTTTAATTACCAACGATTTCAAGTAAGCTGGCACACTAAGTTGCCCCTGATAGTGACCTGCGTCGTCGGTAAGCACATTGGACAAAAGGCGAAGACCTTTCTTGCCATCACTGTAAAAACTTAACCCTGCCTTTTCTACATCGGGTGTGTTTACCTGTATGTCCACTGATATTGTTTTAAGGGTTGTATATTTAAAACTGTCATCCACGTTTAAGTCGGTCATCGCCGCCGAAACGTGGGCAGCATTCAAAGACACAGCTAATGCTACAGAACCGGCACGTAAAAATTTCAAAATAGTTTTCATTAGAACAATCCTTTTTAATTATTTGCTTAAGTATATGTATTTAGTGGCAATTCCACGTAAATACCAGTCAGCGTTTATACTACCTGAGCTCTCCGCCCAACCTTTAAATAAAGAGTAGCCATGGGAAAGTTCATTCCATTCTGAGGGATACTGCCAGTTATCGGGTACATCCAACGCCCATGGCAAATTATCGACCGTGCGATAGTATCGTTTTTGGTTTGGATTGGATGCGTCCTCATCTGAGCCAAACAAGCTGTAATCAGCCAGATCAGTGGGTGGAAAGTCAACCAAATGGGTCTCACGTCCCCGCCCCTTATATTCGCTGGAGAAAATAAACGGATTGTAAGGTGCTTTGCTCAATGAGTCTCGCGGGTTATTGAAAGAGATGTGCGCCACATAACGAGGTAATGGCAGTTGTGGACAACTGTTTATGGTATTAAAGAAGCTGCAAAGCCCTGTTTGTCCCGTTGGCGTGATTGCTTTGACATCTGGTGAAATAATAAATACTGCCTCTTGCTGTCCCGTTTCAATGGGTAATGGTACGGCTGCACTATTGTCTTTGATCAGAACAGTTGCAGGCGTTCCATCTTCGTTTTGCGCCATAATTTCACTCTTGTCAACGCCCGGAAAATGTATCCCGAAGCCACTGCGATTAACACCGCCACGTGCAGCAAATTCATAGATCATTTCGACATCAACGATTTTATTTTGGGCATTCAATGTCTCAATGCTACGGTAGTTGATGACCATATCATTTAAATCATAATCACCCGTTTTCGGCCATTGATCTTCAAACGCCAGGCGGCCGTAACCGGTGGCACTAGGATAAAAACGAAGTGCTGAGCGATTAGGATCCTGAGGGAACGCATCCAGGTAATCGGGAACTGTATCGCCATCACTGTCAATCTTATTGACGTCTTTGTTGAGAGAAAGGTCGTTCAGTTGGCTTCTATCTACAGCACTAAACGGCGTAACGTGAATCGCGATAATTGCATCATTAAAGTCATTATCGCCACCTGATTGGCGATTAATATCTTCAAGACCCACAATTAACAAACCATCCTGCGGATTGGAAAGTAGTACCGTATGCGCTCTAAGATTTCTACTGTCATTTATCTCTGAATTAAGGTTTTTAAGGGTGCGGAATATCCAATCTGTTGATTGATTCGGATCGACTGCATGCAAAGCGGGTTTCCATCCATTAGCAGCAATTGTAAAGCCGATAGCATTACCCGCTTTGAAACGACCCAACTCCACGGCATCACCAAATTTCAGTTGCGGTTTTGAAAAGTTGGGAAAAATTATTTTATCGTTCACCTGAGGGCCAAGCGTGGGAGGATTATCTGCCTTGAACTCAAAAAAACCAATGGAGTTAAGATAGCCTGCACCTTCATCAACAAAAGATACTGTTACATCAGCGTCTTTTACCAGATAAATATTGGCCCCTAGATCATCTGTTATCTCAACTTCTGGATTATTTTTTATATTCAGACCTTCCGGAAGTTTTTTTAGTACTCGCTCCTTTAAGTCAGACGGCATCTTACTAGTCATATCCACCAAATTGTTAGGCACACCCGTAGTGGGGTTGTATTCCCCCCAATATTGCCAAGCTTTGGCATGAGCATTATAGGGCATGGCAACCAAACCTATGCCCAGAAGCAAAGCTTTCCCAAAATTTGACGCTTTGACATCGCACTTCTGTCTTTTTGTATAAATGTTAGGATCGCGAAAAAATTCCTTGAGCATGGTTTGTTTTAGATTCAAATAATAATTTCTTTTCAAAATAGAACTCCAATTAATACACTTCGTTGTTTCAATTGAATCTAAGTGTAGACGGTATCTGCAAAAAGTTTTGGAATCACCAGCTTTGAAGACATTTGTTTTTAGAATGAGGATTATTGTCGAACCGAGCCACCCAGATATAATTTTCATTAAGAGCCTTGCCAAATTGCCCTAAATCCGGTACGAATCAATTATTGCCAATGCAATATCTCTCATTTATTTAAACTGCTATTTGGAGTTGATTGTTTCAAAGTGGTGCTAATTAATCAGAAGCTTGCCCTTATAAGGGCATTACATACGCGTTAAAAGCGTTTTTACAATATCTAAAAATTTAGACAGAAAAATTTAACAATTGATTTTTGTTTGTAGCACTGTACCTGTATGAATAGAAATATGACGTCAATCGAGTCAATTCTATTTGGAACACTTTATGCTTAAAATATCTGATAACGACTTCCGAAGTAAAAAGTATGGATATTGAGCAATTAAACATCGAATATGGGATTACCTCTCAACTTAATTTAATTGGAGTGAGCGGCGGCTTCCCAATGATCCTGATCAGCAATAGTAGCGCTACGGCTTTGATTTCGGTTTATGCTGCTCAGGTGCTTTCATCCAGCCTGCTGAAGAATCTGAAGTTCTTCTATTTCTCAGCCCAAAGGCATATTACGATGATGGCAAAGCAATCAGTGGCGGCATTCCTGTATGCTGGCCCTGGTTTGGCCCGGATTCAGAAGATTTCAAACGGCCTGATCATGGCTTTGTACGGAATAGCCTCTGGACAGTATTAGGGACAGAAGCCGTTACAGGCCTTGAAACAAAAGTAAAACCAGGGCTAATGGAAACCGGTAAGAAATAAAACATTTTGGCTGCAGGCGTTTGCGTTGGAGCTTGAAATTTCGATCGGAAATACCCTCACCCTTGAATTGATAACCCGGAATAAACGTATTTAAATGGATGTAAAAAAACGAGCTAATTATTGACGATTCCGCTTTTAACCGCCGGATCCGAATCGGTTCCAGCAGGAATAAACCTGTTGTGGTATGGAATCCGTGGATAAAAAAATCGGTTACAATGGCTGACTTAGGAGGTGAGTATTACCAACACTTTAATTTGCGTCGAGACAGGGAATATGGTCTCGGATATAGTTGAGATTCAACCTGGCAGCTAATTCAGTTTGCTTACGACCTTTAAAATTACACGAGAATGAAATGAGACAGAAGTTGGTCGTCATCGGTAACGGCATGGCTGGTATGAGAACTGTTGAAGAGTTGTTATCGGCAGCACCAGAAAAATACAATATT
>JBBQCU010000276.1:0-5432 GCA_038319065.1 Methylococcales bacterium | reverse complement strand
GATTGTCGCTTATGCCCTTGATCGCAATGTAATCCCCATCGAGGCCGATCAATTCAACAATATTCCAGGTCACGGCATTATCGCTCGCGTGGACGGCTGCGAGGTTCTCGTAGGTAACCGGGCTTGGCTTGAGGAATCAGGGGTTGATGTAAATGATTTCATGCAACGTGCCTTAACTTTGGCGGAACAAGGTAAAACCCCGGTTTATGTTGGCGTGGATGGCAAAATGTCCGCCTTGTTCGGCATCGCCGACCGGCCAAGAGCAAATGCCGGAAAAGCGATCGAACGTCTGCTCAAGCTTGGGATCACGCCCATGATTGTGACAGGGGATACTGAACAAACTGCACGTTACGTTGCCGCGCAGGTGGGCATTGATGCCGTTATCGCGCATGCCAAGCCGGAAAGGAAACTCGAAATTGTCCGCGAATTGCAAGCTCAGGGCAATAAAGTTGGCATGATTGGTGACGGGATTAATGATGCGCCCGCCCTCGCAGCGGCAGATGTCAGTTTTGCCATCGGGACCGGCACTGATGTGGCCATCGAAACGGCTGATCTTACCCTGGTTAGCGGCGATATTAGTAAAATCGCTGACGTCATGGAATTGAGCGGCGCGACTTTAAATATTATCAAGCAAAACTTGTTCTGGGCGTTGGGTTACAACACGATCGCTATTCCTGTAGCGGCGCTGGGGAAACTCAATCCCATGATCGCATCAGCGGCCATGGCTTTAAGTTCTATCTCGGTAGTCCTAAATTCCCTGCGGCTTCAGCGTAAATAAAAAATTCAGGCCGGCAACAGTTTTATCGTTGCTTGGCCTGTTCCCAGGAAATAACGTAATTAGGATCTGGCAAGCGAGGGTATCAAGTACGGCATAATGTCTTCGCATTCAATAATATTCATGCTGTCAGTTACAATATAATACGCCAGTGCTGTGATGGCGAGCCAGTTCGTCCCATTATTAATATAACTGAATGCCTCCAAAAACAGGTCGGAAATTTTCTGTTCCCTTTCAGCTTTTTCGACAATAAAACACGCCAAATAGTCCTTAACAATCTCTAGATCTGAGGAGCCTCCATAATAATGCAGGGCATTCAGATTCACTAAACGCGGATTAATCAGTTCGCCATCACGTATGGCCACGTATTTTGCCTCTGCCAATGGGGACCGGCCAGTAAACTGATAACATCGGCTTCAAATGCATACTCATAAGCCCGGATTTGTTCTGAGGAAATTGCCTTTGTTGTCTCTTCTTGTCGTGACATTGGCAAATTTCGAGTCAAGCGATTGTCTTCTAATTCAGCAATACCTTTATCATTAAACCGGTTTAAAGCCTGCAACAACTCAGAATCACCAGGGTGCACTTGGTAATAAATCTGAAAAAAGAACGGCGGAAGTTCCTTTTGTCTGTTGCCAAGAAAAATCGTTACTGCATGCCCTGCTTGATGAATTGCGCTTCTCTTGCTAAGTTCATTATGGGGCAGCTGGCTAAATGCTTTCGATAAATAGTTAAGGTTCATAATAACCTCGGTTTAAAAAAGATGCGGGCCAAGTACTGAATGCCCGCATATCGAGAGGAAGGAAGGATAACCCTGTTGTATGGCGCATCAACAAAAGTTGGGCAAAGTTTAAAGGCTTATCCAACTCTTGAAAATGTGTCATATTGCCGCGCGACAAAATGCCGCCAAATTTGGCAAGATAATTGCGCTATTTAATTGATTTGCCTGGCTAAAAGCCAGTAAAATCAGGGTGTTCTTGGGCTGGCAAGTAAATTTTCCAGTGAATATGCGGCATATCCCCTATGCAGAATGTCAAATCACGCAATCCGGCCGAGTACAAAAATTAAAAGCGCGAGTTATCGATTTACATAACATTCACAGATTTTAAGCATCTGGTTTTATGAAACAGTACAAACCCATGGTCGTGGATAGGGTTATCCCAGTCGTTATGCGGTTGTTTTAGAAAATGCGACTTTATGTGATCCTGATTGAGTCACCTGTCGATCTATATATTGCTTTAAGAGTAATCCTAATGCGGCATTCCACGATTGTCTGTTGTCTTGTTCTCATTATTCAAGGTTGTGCGGTCCTGAGATCGTATCCAGATACTTCACTGACGGGTGATGAAGGAATCTGTCAACGTTGGTTTGAAAGCATTGAGACCACACTGGAAGAATACGATTTAAATGATCCCGGAACCGCCCGTATCAAGGATTTTCCTCATCTCAGAATCAACCGTTTTCTGGCCTCGATGGGCGCACAGACGACATCTAGTGATGCCTTTGCGGAATGGCTGGAAGAAATGCGACAACTTGATTCGGCGGGCAAAAAGTTTGAAATTGCCAATTTGCCAGCCTCAACTATGCAGGAACTAATTTCGAGAACACCTGAAGGAGGTTTCTTTGAACAGGCTTTGGAGCATTGCGGCAAGCGCCTGAACAAGTTCATTTTAAATAACCCCGAACAGAAAGAAAATCTGTTGGAACAGGCCCAAGTCCCCGATGCTTATCAAACCTGGAAACGCGTTGCCGGCCTGTATTTACTGGCGCGTTACGCAGCTTCTGCCGGCATTGAACGTTTGCATCGGGAACTTGACGCCAGTTTCAACATACCGCTGGCAAAACTGCCCCGGCAAGGCGAGCTTATCCGCTACAGTCCACTACACAGCAATCCATTAGCGCTCAAAGACATTACCGCAATGCTGCGGTTGGCTTACGATAACTCGTTAGGGATTCCGCACCTTACTTCCTCGCAGGTGCAACAGTTGTTGGCGCATTTCGCTCCCGTATGGGAAATCGATACCCGCAACGATACCGATAAAATAGGTACTGTAGGTCTTGACAACGATAAGCAACCACGAATTGACATCAGTCAACCGGCGGTTTATGTCGCACATGGATATGCGCTTTGGCACGGCAGGGTGGTATTGCAATTGATCTATCAAATCTGGTTACCCGCGCGCGAGAAAACAGGCCTGCTGGATTTATACGGCGGACCATTGGATAGTGTTATTTGGCGCGTTACGTTAAATCCCGAAGGCACGCCTATCGCCTTCGACAGCATTCACGCCTGCGGTTGCTATTATCTACTGTTCCCCAGCCAAGGCTATCAGGCGATACCGCCGAAAGATGGCGCGGAACCCGTGTTAAGTCCTAAAGCCATAGCAACCATTTCGTCCGGTCGCCGCCTCTTGCTGCGAATACAGACCCGTACGCATTACCTGCAACAAACGCCGATCTTGAGCGATACTATTGAGGCGGCAATTCCTGGCTATAAATTCCAGGATTTGGAACAGTTGCGCTCTTTGCAGATACCGAACGGTACCAGGCGCAGCCTGTACGGTGAAGACGGCATTATTGATGCCAGCGATCGCGCCGAACGCTTTCTACTTTGGTCTTACGGAGTCGCCAGTCCAGGCGCTATGCGGCAATGGGGCACTCACGCCATTGCTTTCATCGGCAGACGTCATTTCGATGATCCATTTTTATTGGAAAATTTGGTAAACAAGAAATGACCCATCAAAGAAACTTTTTGACAGCATGTTGAGAGATGGAGTACAAAACCGATTTAAGTGATGCGGAATAGAGAATCGTTATGAGAAAACTGTTTATTGCTTTATTGACGGTTTTAGCCGTACAGAATTTGTCAGCTGAACCCACGCTGCCTCTCGGTGAGTTCAGCCGCAACCGACTTGATGGCTGGGAGCACAAAAGTTTTAAAGGTGAAACCCGCTATAAGTTGCAAGCCCTGGATGGCGTCGTGGTGTTAAAAGCCGACAGCCAGGCCGCCGGTTCCGGGCTGTTCAAGGAGCAGCGCATCGATCTGGATAAAACGCCGGTTCTTAATTGGTCGTGGCGCATTGCTAACCGCTTGAACGGACTAAATGAACAAAGCAAGTCCGGAGACGATTACGCCGCCCGTATTTATGTGGTGGTCAAGGGCGGCCTGGCATTTTGGCAAACCAGGGCGATTAATTATGTCTGGGCCGGAAACACCGCAAAGAATACCGTCTGGCCCAACGCCTTTGCCGGCGATCATGCAATGATGCTGGCTTTGCGTGGCCCGGAAGCGTCGTTGAACGTCTGGTACAGCGAAAAGCGTAATGTGAAGGCAGACTTCAAAAAGCTGTTTGGCGAAGACGTGCACACCATTGATGCGGTGGCGTTGATGACCGATACTGACAATAGCGGCGGACAGGTTTCCGCCTTTTATGGCGATATTTGGTTTTCCAATGATTAAGCATGCATGATACCTGACTGCAAGTGCTTTTATGGTATATCCCCGGCTCAGGTGGGAATCCCGGAAAACCAACGGGCCAAGTTTTCAACGCCGACAATGCCGGCTTTCTACTCTACAAAGGCTTGGACATAGACAACTCGACTTCCGGTAATAGTTTGCTCTATGCGGCTAATTTCGGTAACGGAAAAATCGACGCATTTGATAGCAGTTGTCAATCCGCGGCGCTATTTTGTTGCCGGCATTAACAAAGAAACGGATGGACTGTTCGGTAGCTTCCTGTTAAAAAATGTAAAGACTTGGCCGTTATTCAGAGCTCTGCATAACGGTCAATACCTGCCGGTCGCGACTGGCTGTCGATATAGCGCGGGATGTTCAGGTTGAATTCGTTCTTGTCGATTTCCTCGACGCTGACCATACGCGAGTATTTGGCAAGCTCCAGTCGCTTATTGGAGACATCGACGATCTGGTGATTGTCCATGTCGCGCAAGCTGTTCTTGTTGCCATCTTTAGGTAACCGCTACTGGCATCAATCATAAAAACGCCCTTGCGGGTGTGGGCGTTTACCTTGTCGATGACGATGATGCAGGCGTATTTGTCACTGACGTATTTAATGAACAGCAGCACCAGGACATAGTCCTTATACGGACTGGCATCCATGCCGCAGCTCAGTTCGTCGCAACCGGACTAGGGTGAGGAATAAAGCTCGGATTTTTTAATGGTTATTATGAAGTTGTATTTTATTTTGATCTGTCCGCCAACCGGATAGCAGGGCTGGTGGAAAATCCTTTTAACCGCCGTGAATGATGCCGGTCAGCGGGTCCTTTTAGAATCATACACCAAATTGGAAAGGACTCATTTCATCGAATTTGAAACGGACTGAATGATGGTGACTAAATGATCGGGATAAATGCCGAACCAGATCAGCAGTAGACTTAAAGCGGTGAGCGTTGTTGTGGAAAGCCATTCACTTGAAGTTTCCCTGGATTCAGGCGCCGTTGCCTCGGTGTCCAACGACATAACGACGATGATTCTCAAGTAGTAATACAGACCCAGGCCGCTTCCGACGATAATAGCGGCTAACAATCCCCACAAGCGGCCTTCGGCGCCACTGGTGAAAATATAAAATTTACCGATAAATCCGGCAGTAAGGGGAATACCCGCCAGCGAGAGCAACATCAGGGTAAAAGCCACTGCCAG
>JBBQCU010000275.1:0-5458 GCA_038319065.1 Methylococcales bacterium | reverse complement strand
GGCGAAAAGAATTCAATACCCGGCCTGTTACAGTGTCCTTGCCAACAAAAGACCGGTCAACAATTTGACTGGCGTCTTGGGCAATTTCCTTGAAAAGCTGTTCACTCATGGAGAGTGCTTTACGTTCAAGGGAAGCTTCTTGCTCAGGATCCGGTTTGGCTACACGAAAAACAATGTAATCAAAATGGAGTTTGGAAGCGACACTTTCAACAGGTTCAATAGCGCGGCGAATAGCTTCGCTAAACTCGGTATGAGCATTAATCCACGCTTCAGTATCGGCGGTATAACTTGCCAAAAACTGATCTTTTGCTGAATAAAACTCTTTGGAAAGAGCATCAAGCTGTTGGGTAATCCTTGGAATTTCAGTCCTTGGATTAGCAAAACCACCGATAAAACGAGTACCGGATTCAAGGCAGATGCGTTCGGCCTCTTTCTTGATACGGTTAAATTCCTTTAGCTTTTCAGGGCTAATGGTCTTCTTTGTGCCCAAGGATGCCAGATCTTCGGGTGGAAGTCTGGAACCGTCGGCCAAAACAAGATCTTCGGTTCTCAGTTTTTTAGAACTGGTCCAAAGGTTGATGTCCAATTTGACAACGTCAACTTGGTCTAAAATCATTTCTGCGTTTGACATAACTGCTTCTCCAATAAAATTTAAAAACGAAGAGGCAGAAACGTCCCATAAGGGCGTTTAGTGCCCCTTCTGGGTAAGTAAAAATAATTAAAAAATCAGAAGTAAAAGTCTTCGAGCTCAGGAGCGATCATTGATAGATCGAGCCTTTTCGCAAGTAAACCAATTTCTTCTGCGATGGAACGAATGGATTCCAGGTCAGTGTCAAAAAACGACAATGCTTCGGTTTCCATTTTAAGCCGATCACTAATTTCAACGTCATCATCGTGAGACAAGGAAACAGTTACTCCAACAGGAGAAAACTTTTTCAAGGCTAACAAAAACAAAAAGACAAAAACACCGTCTTCTTTTTTGATGATTCCAGAGTTTCTAACCAATCCCGATTTCTTTATAGGATCTTGATCAAAGTTTTTTCCAAAGCGAACAAATATTGTTTTAAAACGTTCGCTTAATGCTTTGAAGGATTGAAAATTTTCACTGGGTAAATTATTGATGTATTTAATGGACCAATAAATGCGCGTATCTTCCTGCGAAACGTTCAAAGGAAAAGCGGTCTCTATTGGATCAGTCTGAGGCTGAACGGTAGCAATTTTTCCGTCATCACCTACAAAGAAATTTCCAGATAGCACGTAGCCCTTGCGTTCCTTGGAACGTATCAGCTTATGCACCATATCTGGATGAGTAATGCCCTTAGTCTTCAGGGACATTTTTGCTAACGATTTTCCCCAACAGGTAGTGAAAGTGCTATCGTTGTTAAAGCGAACACCCCATACCTTTGATGATCCATCGTTATTATCGAAGTGATAAAGTTGAAATGGACCACTCATTGGTTAATCTCCCCAAACATCACCAAAAACACCTTTGGCGATTTGATGAATTGCTTCACGTTGAGCCGGCTCTGCACGCAAAGTGAGGGCCCGATCCAGCGAATAAGCCAGCGCATTAGGGGCACGTTTATAAGCGATCATCAGGTTAGTCCAGCGCACCAAAGTCCGGGTAGACATCGTTACACTTAATTCCCCTGCGCCGTCAGAACCACCGACAAAAAGTCGACGGATTTCATTGGCAACTTCAATCATTTTTTCCGTCAAATTTTCCATGATGGAATCGACAGGAACGCCCATAGTAATCAAAGCATTTTTTAAGATGGACATTTCAACAGAAGCTTCGGGATAACCGAGTTCCATTAATCTGAAGCGGTCCAAAAACGCCAAATTTTGCTGCATAACGCCTTGATAAAGATCTGATTGATCACCTTGTCCAGCGGAATTGCCGGTAGCGATTAATCGGAATTTAGCATGAGGCTTAATGACTTCGCCGCCGTTTTGAGGAATCACCAAAGGTTGCCCTTCGATAATATCGTTCAAGCCGGCAAGCTCAGAAGGATCCATCAAGTCGATTTCATTCAAAATCAACAGATGTCCATCGCGAACAGCTTGTGAAAGCGGGCCATGCACAAAAGTCATGGAACCGTTGATAAGCATGAATTGACCTATTAAGTCGTTCAGTTCAAGGCGACCATGACAGGTGACTTGATGAACAGGAAAATTCAAGCGAGAAGCGACCTGGCAAATAAGCGAAGTCTTGCCTGAGCCGGTTGGTCCAGTCAAATACAACGCATCACCAAACGGATTGGCGAGAAATGCCAATACATCGCGAAGATGTTCATTTCTGAACACATATTCCTTCTTAACTGGAATTAACGGATGGAGAGCATCCTCAAAACCATCAACCGCCATAGCAGCAAGAACTGGCTCTACAGTTGTAAATGTTGTAGAAACTTGGAATTTTTTAGTTAAAGTTTTCATGGTGTATTTCCTTGGGTAAACCAGGGAAAACACACGTTTCCCCACAGGGAAAAATGAATTTCCCTGGTGGGGTTAAAAATAAAAAATAAAATATTAGTACCGGCGAGCCGTTTTAAATCATCACGCCGTAGCGCTTCATTGATCCCGCATTTAAAGTGCTGGAATAGCACTGCATTTGAGTTCTCTTAGAGAACTACAAAAATTCGTTTTTCCACAATACTTTCACAATAAAAGCATTCTGGAAAAACGGTAAAGGCATTATGCCACTTACCGTTAAAATGTTTAAGCTCGAAAGAAGCTCAAAACATGAGTCCTTTCGAGGCGATGGAGTTAAAAAGTTAGTTTTTAATGGTCAAATCGATAGAATTTAGTAATTCTTCAGAACAACCACCGTATTTTTGCCAGGCTACAGGTAAAGCAGCTCTGGCGTCGATTAACAGACTTTTTAAATCGGCATCGCTGAAATTAGCCGAGCCCAAAGCAGTATTAATGCCAAGAATAAGTTCTGGATCAATACCATCTTGAGCGGCAAAAGCACTATCTGGCAATGCAGCCCTTGTTTGCTCTAAAGCCTCACGTAAAGTCCATACGGATTTGCCATGGCAATATCGCGGAAGTTCAAGCAACACGTCACCCCAATTCCAATCTTCCTTTGCCGGAGGATCAAGATCAACAGTCTTAAGTTCAATACCTAAAATAGCAGCCAGATTCTCTGCGGACTGCTTAACAAGACTGGTAGACTCAAATTGTGGATCGGCAGTAATAACAATTTTGCCATTAAGCGCCAATCCGGAGTCTCCAGATGTCAAATTGATCAAGACAACAGAATGACTCAGCTTATTCGTTTGAATCATATCTTCATTTTGGATAGCAGAATTTGAAAACATTGCATGAAGCCGCTGTTTTTCAAACAGCATTTCCTCAGTAATATCAACTAAACGCTCAACACCAAAGAATTCAAGAACCGAATCTTTAACTTCAACAAAGTGGGGGCCAACATGATCAGTCAAGCCATAAACGAGTTCATCGCTTGGGTAATCGTCATCTTCCAAAAAAAGGATGTCTTTTAGTGACATTTCCAGAAGTTGATCAGTTACATCAATGTCGCAAGCACCGTCGATGTTCGTCGCTGTGTCATTTATCCAAGCCTGCGGCTGGAAATGAGCTATAACACGACGAAAGACTTGATAACGACTGGTATCGGCTAACTCTTCCTGACTGAGAATAACACTTACACCCAATGAAAAATCAACCGAATAACAATGCTCTTGATCGTTCAGTACCTGAGAAATAACACCCAGTGCATTTGGACCGGTAAAAACATCCTGAGCAGTGTCAGTATCCGATATTTCTCCGTGGATTGAGATGATTCTGGTTCCAACGGAATACAGTGAATTAGGTTTATCAATTATAGGGTTCATAGATTTCTCCAAGAAAAATGTGAATCCGGGAAAAAACCATGTCGCCCATACAGGGACAGGTTTTGTCCCGGATGGGTAAAAAGCGAATTTAAAATATTATTCGACGTTGGAACTACGTGCGTCGTCAATCATACTTTGTATGGTTGAAAGCTCTGGCAAACGTTGTGAAATACCGCCTTCACGCGATTTTCGTTGCCAAAATGACAATTTCAAACTGCGAAAATTGTGCGGTTCGATTTCAACACGAAGCAAGCGTCGATGACATTCAATCAACAAGGCCGACAACTCGAAATTGTCCCAATTAGCAAAACCACCAGACCAAACGACACAAATATCATGATCGTTATTCCAGTCGGTTTTTGCGACCTTGATGGGCGAATTGTAAAGGCCGTTCCCGACAAAACCGAGAACATTAGCGACTTCTTTACCTAAAGGTGAGCAAGTCGTTTGGGTACATTGTTCGACCCATTGATAGTGGTTATCGTGGGCATAAGAATATCCAGGCATAAAATAGTCTCCAAAAACATAGAGGGACATCAAAACCCACAGGGAAAGTTGATGTCCCTAAAAGGTTAAAATGTTAAAAGGAATCAGTATTCGGACGGTAACAACAGAACGTTGTCGTACAAATAAAAATTCCAAGTTCCCTCAATCAAAGTTGTGACTGGCACATGCTTCGATATCAGCTCTTGATCATCGCCATCTTTGACGATAATGTCGCAAGAACCATGTTTAGATTCCACCGTAATAAACAAAAACGGTTGCTCCTTAAGCATTGGAAAATACTCAGTGGCAATAACATCCAAAAGCCAATAGCTTTCAGTTTTCTCGGCGAAATATTTAACACCGTCCGTGTAGGTCATCGCCGGGGCCAATGAATGGCTGTACCAATATTCAGTGCCCATGAACTGCATAAGTGCTGATTCAAATACTTCTTTTTGTAGTGTTTGCATATCAATCTCCAGTAGAGTAAAAGACCGCAAGAAACACAGTGTCCGCAAAGGATGTGTGTCCTTGCGGAAAAGTTTAAAAACGAAACATCAAACTGTTTTGGTTACAGTGATGGGCACATATTGAACGCCATCGGTGATCAAACAGTTAAGTATTCCTGGATAGTTAGGCTTTTCAGGATCTTGTAAGATCCCCCAATCTTCAGGCCAAGGCAAAACATCACGGGTCAGCTTCATAGCATCAATGCATTGTCTGACAGGAATAACGTTTGGATTATTGCCAAGATAAGAAGCTGCGGCATTCATTTGAATGACGCTTTGCAACAAACCTGATAAAGCAGTCAACACCATTGGATCTGGCTGCGTATTAAAAGCAGACGAAACGACTTGTGTAGCATTGGATGCTGCTGTAACAAGTGCCTTAGCTGAAGAAAAATCTCCAGATGCAATAGGATTTACATCAATAGTCGAAGCGTTTGAAACAACGACATAGGCTATTAAGGATACAACCGAAACATTCGCTTCGGAATTGACCATAGTCGCCAATTGCGCATCGTTCCAGCTGATACATGCGTAAAAAGTTAAAGCTGCACTTAAATAACCAAGTAAACCGTTCATAAATAAATCTCCAAAAAAATAAAAAATAATTCA
>JBBQCU010000274.1:0-5464 GCA_038319065.1 Methylococcales bacterium | reverse complement strand
CCAGCTTAGCCGGGCTGCGCACCACGTAGTACCATTCCACAAAAAACTGTTCAATTCCTCACAAGGAACAAATGACCCAGTTGCTTTCATCGCATTCTATAGAATCAGCGTTAAGTCAATGTAACAACGTTGCGCGCATTTATATTGGCTACAGCGGTGGTGTGGATTCTCATGTTTTATTGCATTTATGTTCCTCAATAACAACGCTTAGAGATAAAATCACCGCTGTTTATGTGCATCATGGCTTGCAGGCAGAGGCGGAGTCGTGGGCAAGGCATTGCAAAAAAACGGCACAAAACCTGGGTGTTGATTTTTTAGTGTTGCGGGTAAATGCCGTTGCAAGCCAGGGAGAAAGTCCTGAAGAAGCCGCTAGAAATGCCCGTTACATTGCTTTAAAGTCATTAATCGGTGTTAATGATGTGCTGCTGGTTGCGCAACACCGGGACGATCAGCTGGAAACGGTTTTGTTGCAATTGTTTCGTGGTGCTGGTTTGCGCGGATTATCGGCGATGCCGGAGCTCATGGCTTTTGGTCAGGGTGTGATGCTCAGGCCACTGCTGAATGTCTCTAAACCATCTATCGACGAATATGCTCAAGTACACGCCTTAAGCTGGGTTGATGATCCCAGTAATCTAAGTCACGATTATGATCGCAATTTCCTGCGTAATGCAGTGTTGCCATTATTAAAACAGCGTTGGCCGGCTTGTGATAAAACGGTAGCGCGCTCGGCCAGGCATTGTGCCGATGCGCAGCTTATGATCTCGGCATATGCTGAAGAATTATTCCGGCGGGTTTTTAATGTAGCAGACAAAACGCTTTGTATCAGCCGGATAAAGTCATACGAAATTGTCCAACAGCAGCTTATCATCAGGCAATGGCTTCATGCGCTTAACTTGAAAATGCCAGCGCAAACGTTTGTTGAACGTTTATTGTCCGAGGTCCTTTCGGCAAGGCAAGATAGCAGCCCGTTGTTATCCGGACAAGGTTACAGTGTTCGCCGTTACCGGGATAAGTTGTATTGCCTGAAACCAGCCGCACCGGAAATTGTGGAAGACATTATCTGGCCGGCAGGGCAAACATCGATAAGAGTGGCTGGTCATCAAAACTTGTCATGTGTGCCGTCACCGTTGGGGATAGACCGCAAGCAATGGCAGAACGCTACAATCGTCGTAAAAGCTCGCAGGGGAGGAGAAAAAATTTGTTTGCCGGGGCGTAAAGGCCATCATGCCCTGAAAAATTTGTTTCAGGAAGCCGGTATCCCGCCCTGGGAAAGGGAGTCGATACCGCTCGTTTATCTCGATGATAAGCTGGCCGCCGTAGGGGATTTGTGGATAAGCGCGGATTTTTATAGCGAAAAAATGCAGGACTGCATTAGCTTGTCTCTGCTTAGAGATGAGCGAGGCTAAAGGCTAACGTGTAAAACTCTGTAGTTGAGCTTATGGGTTCAAAAATTAGTTCTAAATGGATTTGACATTGACTGGCTTAATTCGACCCCTTCAGTCAGCCGCCCATGCTCATCGAATGACCACTAAGCAAAGTCAACCGGACAGTCAGCGACGAATCCGCGCGCTCGACCATAACCGGTCAGACAGTTTTGAACTTTCAAAATCGTGATGTTTTTATAGGCGTCCTGATAAAATTAGCGAGTATATTGAAGTTTAGAATTAGAATTACTCTTTGTGACTGGAGTGGTAGGTTTGGAGTTAGGAGCGGACGATTATCTGGCCAAGCCCTTCGGCCCGCGCGAACTGCTCGCCCGAGTGCGTGCAGCCTTGCGTCGTAGCGCTGAAGTCGACACTCAGACAATGGCTTTCGGGCCGTTCCGCCTGCATCTCAACACCCATGTCTTGAACCGTGACGGCATCGAGATTCCCTTGACTTTCGGCGAATTCGACCTGCTCCGGGTTTTGCTGGAGCATCCCAATCAAGCTCTGTCGCGCGATCATCTGATGAGCTTGCTAAAGGGTTACGAGCGCTCGCCTTTCGACCGCAGCATCGATGTGCGGGTTACCCGTCTGCGGCGCAAGATCGAACCCAAACCAGATGCTCCCCCGTGTATTTGCGCACCGTCTGGGGCGAAGGTTATTTGTTCACGCCCCGGGGCGAGGAGGTCTAGTGAAACAGCGGCCATCCCTATTCCGTCGCACTTTGGTTACCGTGGCTGCGGGGCTTTTGGTTTTCCAGCTCGCCCCGTTGGCTTGCGGTGTTCGTTAACCTGGTATTGCCGCTCGGCTATCGTTCCGCCAACGATCTGGCCGATTTGCTGGTGTTGTCAGCGCGCATTTGGAGTGATAGGGGTAGGGAAGGCTATTAACCTCCCCTCCCTCCGAACCGTGCATGCGGTTTTCTCGCACACGGCTCTCCAGTCGGCAGTTCCCATATCTGGACAGATAGATGACAATAACCTACTTCAAGGTGCGCCGGTTATTGCCACGGAATAAGATTATTCCACTTTGTTACCTTGCTATCCGCAACTTCCTTACTGATGCTTGGCATTCCTCTGGCACTTATCTTTCCAGAATCTCGTGGGTTTTCCAGCATTATGCAATGACCCCGTAACTTTCGCCTCCGTCAGTTCAGAAATTCTACCTTCCTGCCCTCCTTCCCTAAAAGCGGTTTTGCTGCCCGCTTGTGTCCATCGCTTCCCGTCATGATTTAGGCTGGTGTTTGTTTTCCCTGTTTCCGACTGGTTTCCCGTCGGTGTCACAATATTCTCACCTTGTCATAACCTTCCACGGCTTGCAGTACTATGTGGGCTCTGACTCCTGCCTATCGTTACCTCGACGGACAGGTCTCCCCACTTTCTTCAACTTACCTTCCAAACATTCCGCTCCCAACAGACGCCGGTTTTCAGTGAACGGCTGATTAGCCTTGAAAAGCGGTCATTTAGATACAGCAATGATGAACAGCTACTACTGTGTAGCTAAACTGGATATAAATCTCAACATTTAATTTCTTTGGCCGCAATCAACAATTCATCTATAAAATGTTGGCAATATAAGGGCAAATAGTTATGTTTCAAATAGGCTATTTTGGTCCTTGAACTGGGGATGAGATAGGATAAATCCCGCGATGCCAAATCCTTGTCCGTGAGTGGGTCGTATGCCATTCCAGCAATAAGACCAACTCCCATACCCAAGCGAACATAAGTTTTTATCACATCGGTATCAGCAGCCGCAAGCGTAATATCCAGTTCCAAATCTGCATTTTTAAAAGCAGTCTCAATATTTGACCGCCCGGTAAAACCAAAGCTATAAGTAAGAATCGGGAAAGAGGCTATCCGTTCAAGAGAAATATCACCCTCGCTTAGCGGATTTTGCTGCGGCACCACCAGCGCATGATGCCATTCATAACAATTTTCAATTACAAGATCAGTCACCTGATCGACTCTCTCGGTGCAGATGGCGATATCTGCTTTACGCGTTCGCAATTGATCAATCAGTTGCTCTGGCGACGATTGAACCATATAAATTTTGACACCCGGATATTTTTCTCTGAACCGTTGAATAGGCACCGGTAAAAAATACTTGGCCTGGGTATGAGTGGTGGCAATGTGCAGAATACCTTGATTACTGTCAAGATAATCGGCGGCTATATTTTGTATATTAGTTTTGGCTCTGTTAATGGTTGCAACTTCTTCCATGATACGCATTCCCAGCGTGGTCATTCCGATCAGTTTTTTACCTTGTCTTTCAAATAAAGGCGAACCCAACTCGGACTCAAAAAGTTGCAATTGCCGGCTCACCGCCGATTGCACAATGTGCATTTTTTCCGCGGCTTTTGAGAGATTTAAATTTGTTTCCTGAAGCACACGAAGTAATTCAATTTGATTCAAATTCATGCTAATGAAACCAGTGCGCCTGGCGTATTTTCAGGTCGACTTTGTCGCCTCTATGCAATTTCAATTCCTTAAACTGGTCATTGGGCATTTCTGCAAAAAGGTGTGCAGATGAACCATTGGATCCGTTGGAGCCATTTTTGACCAGTTCAAGACGAATTAATGCACCCAGATGTTGCCAGTCTTTCACAGTTGCAGGCGCCGCCTTCCCTGTTGTTGATTTTTCAATGATAATGTCATGAGGACGAACATGGGCAATTTTAGCTTCATTTTGTGGAGCCAATAATCCCGCTGTTTGCAGCCAGTCGGCATCATGTTCTTCCAGATCAAAAACATTGGTCTGCCCGATAAAACGTGAGACAAACGCATTGACGGGATGATCGTAAATATCGCTCGGTGAACCTTGCTGTTCGATACGTCCATGATTGAGTACGACAACCTGACTGGCCACTTCCATGGCTTCTTCCTGATCGTGGGTAACAAAAATACTGGTGACATTCAATTCATGATGCAGGTTTCGTAACCATTGGCGTAAATCCTTACGCACGCTGGCATCGAGTGCGCCAAACGGTTCATCCAGTAATAATACGGAGGGCTCCACCGCTAATGCCCGGGCCAGGGCAATACGCTGACGTTGGCCCCCGGAGAGCTGGTCGGGATAACGGTCGTGCAGCCAATCCAGTTGTACCAGTTCCAGCAAGGCATGAACTTTTTTAGTGATAATATCATTACTTGGCCGGTCGCGGCGAGGCTTGACTCTCAAGCCAAACGCTACGTTCTCAAATACGGTCATATGGCGGAACAGCGCATAATGTTGAAATACAAAGCCGATGCCACGCTGGCTGACATTCTGATCGGTTTTATCTTCTCCGTTTATTAAAACCCGTCCTTTGTCAGTATGTTCCAAGCCTGCAATGATACGAAGCAACGTAGTCTTGCCGCAACCGGAAGGACCTAACAAGGCCACCAGTTCGCCTTCCGGAACCTCCAGATTGATATGGTCAAGCGCTGAAAAGGCGCCAAAATTTTTACTGATGTCAGATAGTAAAATACTCATAATAAAATCTCAAAAATAAAATCATTGTCTTATCGTTCCAATACTCCAACGTGAGAACGATGAAAAAAGCTGCCGTTTATGTCTTTTATCTTGAAGCCTGCTTCCGTTCTAAGGCAGTCTTTAAAATCAACGTAACGATAGCCAAAAATGCCAGAATCGAGGCGCTGGAAAAGGCGCCGACGACATTATATTCGTTATAATTGACTTCCACATTTAATGGCAGTGTATTAGTCAAGCCCCGAATATGACCGGAAACCACGGACACGGCACCAAATTCGCCCATCGCTCTGGCATTACACAGCAACACGCCGTATAACAGCGCCCATTTAATATTAGGTATCGTAACGGCCCAAAAAGTCTTCCAGCCGCCAGCGCCTAAGGAAAGAGCTGCCTCTTCCTCCTGGTGGCCCATTTCCTGCATCAGGGGAATCAACTGCCGGGCTACGAAAGGAAAGGTAATAAACAAGGTAGCCAGAATAATCCCCGGAACAGCAAATATTATTTTTACTGAAGTTTCCTAAAAAATCATCAGGCCACCATGCGTAGCAACACAGCCACCAGAGAATTTT
>JBBQCU010000273.1:0-5470 GCA_038319065.1 Methylococcales bacterium | reverse complement strand
GCCTTTCCGAACTGGCCGGCAAAGCCTTCCGAATAGGTCACGTAGGCGACATGAATGATGTGTCCATGCTGGGAGCTATCGCCGGTGTCGAGATGGCGTTATTGGACTGCGGTTTTGATATTAAACCTGGTAGCGGCGTTGCAGCGGCGATAGAGTTTTATCGGGCGACTGCGTAACTGTTTTGGCAGCAGGCCGGGTTGTTGAAATCGGTTATTGGAAATTGCGCTGAATAGGTTTTTCATGCTAAAACAACATCTTATTCGGAATGACGAAGCACTATCGTGATTATTCAACCTGCGCCTGCAATTCAAGAATTATCCCATGAGTTCAATGCTTACGTTGAGAGTGGTCGAAAATTGACTGAATTCGAAATCAAAGCATTAGAGAAAAAAGCGAACGCTTTAAAAGATAAAATTGATTTTGCTGATTACTACGCTTTCTTAGGAATCATCGCAGCCTTCCGTCGAGATGCCGATGGTGTCACTTATAACTTTGAAAATGCATTAAGACTTGCGCCTACTGACACAAACATATTAAGCGATTACTTGATTGCATTACATAATAGCGGCTGGTATTTAAAAGCATTAACACTGGGAAGAACTCTGGCAAAAAAACTAATTTTTGACAGTCTCTCACTTACCGAGATCGTTGGGTCGGCCTGTAGTTTAGGTAGATTCCACGAGGCCTATGAACTGTTAAATAAATTACCAGATCCACAGCAACATCACTATCATCATGTCATTATTGAAGCCGTCGATATTACTGACAGAGCCCAACTGGATGATGATGAAACGGAGCAGTTGCAGCAATTAGCTTTCAGTATTTTAGAAGACCACAAGCTGTATTTTTCAAACTCCATCATAGAAATTGTAAACGATTTCATTCATTATAAAATTTACGTGGATTTACCCATCGCTCAAATTCCCGCGCTAGATTTCGAGTTGTCCCTTAGATTTGCAGAAAACATGGAAAACATGCATGAGGATGTTATTGTATTTGAGTACAAATCGGTGGAAACATTAACAAGATGAGCGTGAACTCAGAAGATTTTCTATTAGCCGCCGAACAACTTCTAAACAACGGTAGTCATGAAATTGATTACCGCAACTGCATGAGCAGAGCTTATTACGCAAGCTTTCATGCCCTCGTCCCCTTAAGTAGTCATTTGCCTCCGGCAGCAACTTACCATCCAAAAGGCAGTCATGATGAAAAAATCTCAAAATTAACGCGCTGTTCATCAAACCAACCTGAAGCAAAAACACTAAAAGCCGTCGGATATGAAATTCAAAAACGCAAAGCGCAACGGATAAAAGCCGATTATTATATTGATGACACCATTGTTAAAAGCAATGCTGAAGAACAATTGCTTAAAGCAAAATTTTTGCTTAAACAAATTGCTAATTTGAGAACCGCATTAAAAATACCTTAAAACTGTTGAATTTTGCACACTTAACCACACCAACCATAAGAGGTTATGTTCATGAGCAAACCCAAAGTCATAGTCACATGTAAATGGCCGGCTGAAGTCGAAGCGCAATTAAAAGCGCTTTACGATGTTCAACTGAATGAGTCTGATATTCCCATGACTGTAGACGAACTTAAGCAAGCGTTGCAAACAGCGGATGCCTTATTACCCACCGTGACCGATATGATTACCGCTAACATACTCAGTGTTGAAGACAAGCGCACAAAAATTATCGGCAATTTCGGCGTCGGTTATAACAACATCGATATTAATGCCGCCAAGGCGCACGGGCTAATTGTCACCAACACACCACACGTTTTAACGGACTGCACAGCTGATATTGCCATGTTACTGCTGCTAATGTCGGCACGGCGTGCCTCTGAAGGCGAACGTCTGGTGCGAAATCAGCAATGGACAGGCTGGCGCCCTACTCACCTGCTTGGGCAGAAAGTAACGGGTAAAACCCTGGGCCTGATTGGTTTTGGCCGTATAGCTCAGGCGATGGCAAAAAAAGCCCACCATGGTTTCGGCATGAAAATCCTGTTTTACGCACCCTCACAGCCCGCGCAAAACATCATCGACGATTTACAAGCCACTCGCTGCGAAACCGTTGAAGAATTATTATCAGAAGCCAATTTCGTCTCATTACACTGCCCCGGTGGCGAGGCAACCCGGCATTTGATCAACGAACAGCGCCTGAAATTGATGCGTCCATCGGCGCATTTAATCAATACGGCGCGTGGCGATGTCGTTGACAGCAAGGCGTTGATTAAAGCCTTAAAAGAAGGCTGGATTGCCGGTGCTGGCTTGGACGTGTTCGAAGGTGAGCCGACTATGGATCCCGGCTTTTTGGAACTGGAAAATGTTGCTCTCTTGCCGCATTTGGGTAGCGCAACCGAAGAAACCCGTGTCGCCATGGGTAATCGCGTATTGGCAAATATCGCGGCATTTTTTTCGGGTGAAGAGCCTGTGGATAGGGTTGCTTGAAGCGGCCTGGAAAGGCAGGAATATTAGATTGCTCCCATTTTTTTAGATTGGCGTATAATTAGTGCGGTTTATTGATTCGACCACGTCAGTAAATGATATCCGTGTTATGTGGTCATTGGTAAGTAGCCGATAGCCTGGTGAAGACTTGGTTACGCACAAACTATTTAATAGTATGTTCAGCAATTTATTGGAGAATATCATGTCCAAATCACAAATCACAAACCACAAACCACAAACCACAAAGACATTTTTGGCAGGACTAGGAGCCGCTTTTTTGATGTTTGGCATAGCACCTACAGCAAATGCAAGCTTAGTGGCTCACTGGGGTTTTGACGAGACGGGCGGTATCACTGCATTCGATAGCGCTGGAGGAGTGAATGGCACTCTTGTAGACGAGGCTGTATTTACAACCACAGGTGGCGTTTCTGGTGGAGCAATCCAGATTACTAACGGTTACGTTGATATGGGTGATAATTTTGCTAGTACCGCCACATTTTCTGTACAGTCATGGGTAAAAATCGCCGCTGGTGACACTTCTGGTATGGTTCCGGTGGGGAAGCATTGGGCCGGTATTGCACAAGGGTACTTTCTGTCGATAAATAATATTGGGGATGGTTATACTCAGGCAAATACTGAGGGATTTTACTCTGCCAACGGCTCTTATCAGACAGCAGTTGGTGGTCCGCCTGTAAATGACGGGATTTGGCACCAACTGGTGGGAACCTATAACAACGGTTCAACAAGCATCTATGTCGATGGAAACCTCGCCGGTTCCGGTTCTGCTGGATACGCAAATAATACCGCACACTTTATGATTGGTGGTCTTTTTAATTTTAATGGAACACCTGTAAATACATACCAAGGACTTATCGACGAAGTTAGTATATATGACAATGCACTTAGTGGAAACGAAGTGAGAGAACTCTACAACAATACGCTAGGACCAGAAAGCCCTGTCCCTTTACCCAACACCCTGTTGCTGTTCGTGGCGGGAACCGCTGGTCTGCTTGCCAACGCCATGACGAGAAGAACCAACGGAGCCAGAGCCGGGATCCCATCATAACAAGGTTTCGCTAGCCTCGTAGGAGCGGGCCATGCCCGCGATAGTGCGGCAATAATCGCGACACGCGGAAGGCATCACTCGCCGCTCGCGGGCATGACCTGCTCCTACAAAACAAGCCTATTCGAGAGCAGGTTACTTAAAAACCAGCTCCACTAATTTGACAAATGCGGGGTTAAAGAGCGTCAACCCGAAAACGGCAATCCCGATCAAAATTTTTAACAACAAAGAGTTTTGTTTAACCTCAGAGCGAACATCACTTATCTCAGCTCGAACATCACTTATCTCAGCACGAACCCCATTGATTTCGGCTCGAACGAACTCCTTGGTTGCCAATTCTGCTCGCAGTTCATTGTATAACTCAGCTTTAAGTGATTCTTTTCTATGCGTGATCCGCTCGTCCGCCTGAGTCTCAATAGCTTGAATAGAGCCCTCTATTGCTTTGGCGAAGACTTCCGCCTTTTCACGATCCTGATTAAACGCTGCTTCCAATAAAAGAAACACGTCGCGATTAAAAAAGCCATCTATTGCGACGAGGGTGTTGCTGACACGTATTTTCTTAACGGCTTTCAGGTAACTTTAACTACTGACAATAATCAACCCACTCTTAAGTAACCGACCAAAAGTTTTAACCTTTATTTGAGAAAACAACTGTGTGACCGTCATTCCGGTAGGGATTGCCGGAATCCAGATGCCACGGATGGCAAGCCGTGATTCACAACCCTGTTTTCTGGATCTCGGCAATCCCTGCCGAAATGACGCGGTGACAGAATTTTATTTTGTTAAAAAACTTATGAACGACTACTTATGGCATCATCAAAACAAATGCTTAACCGCATCCCTCTCTTCCTTTAACTCGGCTTCTGTAAGTTTCATCTTTTGCTTACTAAAATCATTGATAGCCAAATCTTTTACGATACGCACCTTGCCGTCAACAACCGTGACTGGAAATGAATAAATCAAATCTTTGGCAATACCGTAACTACCGTCAGAAAGTACCCCCATACTTACCCAATCACCCTCTTCGGTACCCAATACCCAATCTCTCATTTGATCTATCGCTGCATTAGCTGCCGATGCCGCGCTCGACTGGCCTCTGGCTTTAATAACGACTGCGCCGCGCTGCTGAACGGTAGGAATAAATTCATTAACAAACCAGACTTGATCAACCAATGATAAGGCATCCTGCCCTTTTACCTTGGTATGATGTAAATCAGGATATTGCGTAGTCGAATGATTCCCCCAGATAATCATGTTTTTTATATCCGTGGTCAGAACACCGCATTTTTCAGCCAGCTGACTTAACGCTCGATTATGATCAAGCCGGGTCATTGCGGAAAAATTCTCCGGTCTTAAATCCGGAGCGTTTTTCAAGGCGATCAAGGCATTGGTATTAGCTGGATTACCTGTTACCAGCACTTTTACATCTCTGCTGGCAACTGCATTTAAGGCCTTGCCTTGTACCGAAAAAATCTCCGCGTTAACTTCCAATAAATCTTTACGCTCCATACCCGGTCCTCTTGGACGCGCACCCACCAGGAAAGCATAATCAGCGCTCCTGAATGCCACCATGGGATCATCACTTATTTCAATCCTGTGCAGCAAAGGGCTAGCACAATCCTTTAACTCCATCACGACACCTTGCAAGGCATTCATTGCCGGTGTGATTTCCAGCAAATGCAAGACTATGGGCTGGTCAGGACCTAGCAATGAACCCGATGCCAAACGGAAAAGTAAAGAGTAACTAATTTGCCCAGCCGCACCGGTAACCGCTATATGAACGGGTGTTTTCATTTGTTTTCCTTTTGTATTTATCATTTTAGTTTTACTCATTAACGAATAGCTGACAATTTAAGCAATCGTATCATTCCTGCCGCATTAAAAACACCCCCTTAATCGTGCAGCTTAATCACGGCACAGTTTTTTTTATCGGGTATAATAAGGCACAAAATCATCAC
>JBBQCU010000272.1:0-5471 GCA_038319065.1 Methylococcales bacterium | reverse complement strand
GATTGCAGCGGCTGATATTGGCGACGGCGGCAAGGGTTATAAAAGCAGCCGGGATTATGCCGCCAGTTTGGGTGTAGTACCCAAACAGCACAGTAGTGCGGATAAGCAGCATTATCTGGGGATCAGTAAGCGAGGGAACAGTTTCTCTAACTGGTCACTAAATTGCAGTTTGAGATGATCGATGTTGTTGTAACTCGTGGAGAAGTGGCCCATAGCGGCTAGTTTCTTTTTGAAATTGAGCAAAGAAATGATCTCATCGCCAATGTCGCCTGAATTCTGCGGTGCGTTTTTGAAGAATGTATAGATCAGCGGCTTTTTGGTGTCAAGGAATTGCTGATGCGCTGTTTCAAATTCTTCCTCGGTATATTTGCCTGTCTTGGTGAAAAACAAGCTGACGAAAATATCGCAGGCTTTAACTTCCTTGTTATATTCGTCCTGCAAACGGGGTTCAGACATGGCATCGAGAAAGTTTTCCCAGCGCACGACTTTGAGATAAATGCCCTGCTCAAGTAGCCGGTCGTTTTGCTGTCTGAAATGTAAGTCGAAAGCATCCCGGTCTTCTTTTAGCTCAGATGACGAAGCTAGAAAGAGTTTGATGGTACGGGCTTTACCCTCTGGTTCCTGCAATACCTGATTTGGGGCATTATCATCCTTGGCCCACCCCGGTAACTGATAGACCCGGATGCCGTCCAGCAATTCCAGTACGTCCACGTCTTCGTAACTGGAAGGACATTCGACTTTGAGTTTGCCGTCTATCTTGCGCTGTAATAGCCGTTTTTGATCGAAAAATTCCGGTTCGATCAGCTTGCGGCAACTGCTGCAATTACAAGGCACCCACTTGGCAACCAAATCCTTCAGCCCATGGAAACTGTCGTTCAATGCATCCAGGTCCGCCGAAATCACACTGAGCAATTCCTTACGTTCGTGGCCGCGAGCACGCAGCACGATTTCGCCGCCTTTGGCCGGGACTTCCGCCAGCACTTCGGTGGTGCCTCGTTCGAATAAGGCGCCGGAAATCCAGCTCAGGTCCGGGCGCTTAAGAAAACGATGCATGCGTACGATCAGGCGGCTGACGATGCCTTTGGGCAAAAACTCGTAGCGGTAACGTAGCGTCAGATCATCAGGCTTCTGCCAATCGGATAATGCCGTGGGTTTGGACGGTGGTAGCAGTTGCGGTGCGAGCCAGGCATCAACATGAGTGTCCGGCAAACGGTAGCAAAGTTCAAATTTCTGCATCAGTGCCAGCAATTCAGGGTGCATATCGGCATACACCGAATCCCTCCAAATTCGCGTGCAATCGGAGCTGTCGAAATGCCCCAGTTTTCTTTTTACCATTTCGTCATCGAGCATCCTGAATACGGCCTCGGTCGCCCAGGTGTTTTGGAGGATCACGGTACGTGAGAGCAACGGCTCATCCTGGAAATGCAAAAAAACACCCAAGTCGTGCAAATAACGACTCAAATGCAGGGCTTTATCGCGGTCGAAGTCCAGGTGTTTCCGGTAAATATCGAAGTAGTCTTGCTGGGAGATAAAGGGCTTATCCTTGGCCTGATGCTCAATATCGGCGCGGATAGTTACCCAGTGTGCCGGCAGTTCCTCGCCGATGTGTGGCAGTTTCTGCACGTAAAACTCTATATCACTGCGTAAGGCGTTTACCGCCTCAGGCTTTTCCAGATTGCCGCGGTAAATCTCTTTGACGTTATTGAATTTACCCTTGATACCGGATTCATCAATAGCCTTGCTGCGACCGCCTTTTTCGTTCTGGAAAATTAACACAGGGCTATGGTCGCCGAGCAAGTCAGCCACCTCCAGCCAATATTTAAAGCCGGCATCGTGAACGGATTTATAGTCCTTACGCGTGTCGTCGAGCAGCACATAGAGTGAACGTTTGGTCAAAAAAAACTGATGCGTGGCATGGTAGATTTCCTGACCGCCAAAATCCCAGACGTTTAAACGAAAGTTGCGGCCGTTGGCCAATTTGAACTCGTGTCGGTGAATATTGATGCCTTTGGTGGTCTCCTTCTCATTCGGCAACGGCTTTTCAATTTGATACAGCCGCCGCAATAAGCTGGTTTTACCTGCCCCGCCTTCGCCGATAATTAGCATCTTGGCTTCATACAGATTATCTTTACCTTGAACCGCCTTTTCATGAAAAAAGTTGAGGATGGCGGCATAACCTTGTTCGATGATCTCGATGGGCGGATTAGTCAATGGGCAATCTTGGACGTGAATACCTTCTTCGTGTGACGATTTAAAATCGTTTAATATCACAGGCAGACCTTTTTCTATCAAAGATAGCAAGGGGCTTAGGTCAGTTACTTGCGTAAACCAAATATCAAGCTCTTTGAGCTTCGCGAGACCCGACAGCGGGCAAAGGTCAGTCACTTGTGTTCCCGAGACATCAAGCTCTTGGAGATTCACGAGACCTGACAACGGAGACAGGTCAGACACTAGTGTCTTTGAAACATAAAGCGTTTGGAGATTTGCGAGTTCCGATACTGGAGACAGATCAGTTACTGACGTCTCAAAAACATAAAGCTCTTGGAGATTCGTTAGACCCGAAAGCGGGGACAAGTCAATTACTTGTGTATTCCTAACAAAAAGTCGTTGGAGATTCGCTAGGCCCGAAAGCGGGGACAGGTCGGTTACTGGCGTCATCGAAAGATCAAGCAGTTGGAGCTTCGCGAGGCCCGATAGTGGTGACAGGTCGGTCACTGACGTTTTCGAAACATTAAGCTTTTGGAGATTCGCGAGGCCCGATAGTGGTGACAGGTCGGTCACTGGCGTATTCGAAACATTAAGCTTTTGGAGATTCGCGAGGCCCGACAGCGGGGACAGATCATGCACTTGCGTACTTTGAGCAACAAGTCTTTGGAGATTCTCGAGGCCAGACAGCGGGGACAAGTTGATTACTGGCATCATCCAAACAACAAGTTCTTGGAGATTCGCAAGGCTAGATAACGGGGACAGGTCGGTCACTGGTGTCCTAGAAACATCAAGCTGTTGGAGCATGACGAGACCCGACAGCTGGGACAGGTCATTCACGTGAGTATACGAAATATTAAGTTCTTGGAGATTCGCGAGGCCCGACAGAGGTGACAGGTCGTCAAAAGCCATCGGCTCAACATCACTGCCATTAAGATAAAGCTTTTTCAGCTTTGTTAGGCCGGAAAATGGGCTGGATTTAACAGGTCTATCGACCAAAGACGAATGACTACGAATAGTTGCTGATGCAAGGCACGTTATGTTATTTTTAGGTTCGGTGTTTTGGCTGTGTTTGATAACCCATTCTTTCTTGTTGGAATATCTCCATTGACTAGCAAATGACAATTCCTCAAGCCATACCAGTTCACCGATTTCTTCAGGCACTTCGGTCAGGCCGCAATTACCCAGGTCGAGAAAAGGAGATTGAGTCTTTTTGTTTTCATCGATGAGTTTAAGAGCAAGTTCCGACATTGAAGTACCCTGAAAGCTATGGTAAGCAGGTATCATAGCCGGTTTTGGGAATAATCTCACTCCGGCTCTTGTCGTTCCCTACCGTGCCTTGAGCGATAATAGACTTGTACTCGGGCAAGTTTTTTTATGCCCGGCTATATCATTTTAGAGCGGCTAACGCCGCTTCAGGAGCCTTGTCGAGTATTTTTAATAAGGTTTTTGCCGCACCGGTTGGACGACGTTTACCTTGTTCCCAATTGCGAATAGTATCGAGCGATACATCGATTCGATGAGAAAATTCAACCTGGCTCAAACCAAGCCGTTTCCGTACTCGACGCGCAAATTTAGCGGCATCTAACATAGCATCAGCTTCATCCATGTGTTGCTGCGCGGATATGTCCTGCTCGGTGGTGGCATCCAAGCGATTATAATCAACTCGCCCCGTAGGTAATGTTGCCGGATTGTCCGGATCAATAGGGGTTCTGACTGTTTTCATATTTAATCACGCGATTTTGGTCAATGAACGCACGAATCACGTAGGCGAAGTCAAACCCACGCTGAGCAAAACACAAATCGCTTTTGTTTTCATCCCATTCAAAATTCATGGAAACAGTGTAGTTCATTGAGCTACTGGGAACAGGTCTTGCCAGGCATGGTTTTATGCCAGACATTCCCAAGGTCAAATAACGCAACGGTCATTCTGATTCCCCCATCTTTCCTTCATCTTATGACGTACTGACAAGCAACAATAAAGCTGTTGCCCGAATCTAAAAGACTCGTCGTCAATCTGTGCTCGTGGTGTCGAAAAGAGGTGTTTATGGTATGATAGGCTGATATTCTGAAAGTATTTTCTATTGGTCGCTCAACTGGATTAATGACAGAAAAAATACGTCGGTTTTTTCAATTTTTGTAAATTCTTAACTATCTACAAACCCGTCAGAACAAAAATAACGGATTACCAGGGTTTGATTCCAAAATATTGTTTCTTGTATATTGTTTTTTTGTAAAAATAGAAAACCTGGAACAATTCATGCTAGCTCTAATACATGCCACTTAATTAAAACAAAGCTGTTTTTGTAAAAAGCCAAAACTAACCATCGGGCAATAGGAAAAAAGATTATGACCATTCGCGTCGCCATTCGTCACAAAACGATATATAACTTCGATAGACCTGTATCTTTGTCGCCTCATGTATTTCGCTTACGTCCGGCTGTGCATAGCCGGACGCCAATCAAGGCTTATGCCTTGCGCATTGAGCCGAAAAATCATTTTATCAATTGGCAACAGGATCCTTTCGGCAATATTCTTGCGCGCGTGGTGTTTCCTGATAAGTGCCGTAAACTCAGTGTTGAGGTTGAAGTTATCGCCGATATGACGGTGGTTAATCCCTTTGATTTTTTTGTAGAGGATTATGCCGAGAAGTACCCTTTTAAATACGATGCTCTCACTCTCAAAGAACTGCAACCTTATCTGGAAATAGCTGAAAAAGGCCCGTTATTATTACAATGGGTCAAAGCTTTCGATGTCAGCAAGCGCTCTATCAATGATTTTTTAGTCGATATTAATCGCGCCGTTTTTGTAGCGATCAGCTATAACATACGTATGGAAGTCGGCATCCAAAGTTGTGAGGAGACGCTGAAAATACGCAGTGGCTCATGCCGGGATTCGGCATGGCTATTGGTGCAGATCCTGCGTCATTTGGGGCTTGCAGCACGGTTTGTATCCGGTTATCTTGTACAGCTTACCTCGGATATCAAATCGCTGGACGGGCCATCTGGTCCGGAGCACGATTTCACCGATTTACATGCATGGACGGAAGTTTATATCCCCGGTGCAGGCTGGATAGGCCTTGATCCGACTTCGGGATTATTGGCGGGCGAAGGCCATATCCCACTGGCGTGTACACCTGACCCAGCCAGTGCCGCGCCGGTAACAGGCGGTACCGACAAGTGTGAAGTGGAATTTGAATTTAGCAACACCGTGGAACGCATGCACGAAGATCCTCGTGTAACCAAACCTTATACCGATGAACAGTG
>JBBQCU010000271.1:0-5500 GCA_038319065.1 Methylococcales bacterium | reverse complement strand
TGCTCATTTCGGAAATTCTCAAACTGGTCTCGAAGGCAATCCCGCCATTGATGCTGCCGGCAAAATTTATATTGCGGATGCGGGTAACAACAGGGTTCAGATCTACACTTCCGCTGGTATATATTATGCCACCCTGGGGGGGACGCTTGGTACTGGAAATAACCAATTTAACTCTCCCGCAGCAGTCGCAATTAATCCGACCAATAGTGACATTTATGTTGTTGACCGCGGAAATCAGCGCGTGCAGGTCTTTAGTTCGGCAAGAACTTACAAAGCCACCATTGGGTTGACTGGTAGTTACGGCTCTGGTAATTGGCGTTTTAATAATCCGGTTGGCGTGGCTGTCGACAAAACTGGCAATGCCTTCATTGCAGATCATAACAACAACCGTGTACAGAAATGTACTTTTGATATAAATGGCTATAACTGCACAACTTTTGTGGGTATCGAAGATACAGTTAATGATGGTTTTGGATATTTACGTCCAACGTCAGTTACCCTTGATGCTGCCGGCCGCGTTTATGTAAGCGATGATTGGAATAATCGTGTGCAGGTCTTTAATCCCGCTGGCGCTTATCTAACCACTATTGCTGGAAACTGGGGTACATTAGCTGGCGACATGATCAGCCCCTTGGGGGTGGCTTTGGACGTAGGCGGGAACGTCTATGTTACAGAAGGAATCAATCATCGCATCCAGAAATTTGCTCCAGGAACCCTTAATTGGAAGCAAGTTAATCTCAATGGCTTTGGAATGATCGACAATATTGTTATCACCACCATGACACAATTCGGGACCTATTTCTATGCGGGAACCTATAACGCAGGATCTGGCGACGGTCAGTTATGGCGAAGTAAAGACGGGGCTGCCTGGCTGCCGGTAATGGCCAATGGCTTTGACAACAGCGGCAATCAAATTGACCATTTATACACTTTTGGGACTAATTTATATGCAACTACTTGGAACACATCCGGCAGTGGTGGTCAGCTCTGGCGTACAGTTGATGGCCTGAATTGGCAGCGAATCACCACATCTGGCTTGAGTCCATCCAACTCTGAGATATTCCGCTTGGGTGTTTATAACAACAACCTGTATTTTAGTACTAGAACCGATGGCTCGCATGGCGCCGAAATCTGGCGCAGCCCAAGTGGAAATAGTGATACCTGGACTCAGATAGTGCCTAATGGCTTTGGAGATTTGAACAACGATGGAATTCCGGATTTCAAAAGTCACGCAGACAGAAATGGGGTCAGCTATTTATATGCCAGTACTAACAATAGCATTTCAGGCACCCAAATTTGGCGCAGCCCGAGCGGTGACGAAAACACCTGGACTCATGTTAACACCGATGGTTTTGGCAATGCTACAAATTATCGCGCTGTTATGGCAGATTTCGGTGGTGATCTTTATGTGGTGACTGCTCGTTTCCAAACGGATGTAACGAACGCATCGCAAATTTGGCATTGCAATATTTGCGATGGCACAGATTGGGCTACAGCTCCCGATCCGTTTGGCGGAAATATGAAAATTCGCCGGACGCCAGGTCTCATCGTCGCGAATGGCACGATGTACCTGGTAATAGGTGAAAGTTATGATGATCTTGATTACGGAATGAGGGTTTACAGCACAATTAACGGCACCACCTGGACCGAGATCGCCAAAGCTGGGTTTGGTAATAAAAATAACATCATCTCATACTATAGTAACAGCCTGGCAGTATTCAACGAGCAGTTATATGTTGGTACCTGGAACTATGTCAATGGTGGTCAAATCTGGAGGACGCTCGTCCCCAAAAAGTTCTTCTCGGCGGCTGTATTGGATGGCTACATCACTGAATCTTCTGAAAAAAGCAGTCTTGGCGCCTTATTGAATTCAAACTTGGTTTACTTCCAAGTTGGAGATGACGCCGCCAGAAGACAGTACAGAGCCATCCTGTCTTTTGACACATCCGCTCTTCCAGATTCGGCTGTCATCACTTCTGTTTCCCTGCGCATCAGGCAGTACGTGCAGGTTGGCAAGAACCCATTTACTGTCCTTGGCAACTTGCTGGTTGACATACGCAAGGGTTGGTTTGGTACTAATTCTGCGCTGGCTGCGACAGATTTCAGCGCTGCTCCGACTCTCGCGAATGCTGCCACCTTTAGCAAAGTGCCGGTGTCCGGGTGGTACACAGCCGTTTTGAGCACAACCGCCAAGGCCAATGTCAACAAGACTGGGCTGACCCAATTCCGCCTATACTATACACTCGACGATAACAATGACTCTGTAGCAGATTACATCCGGTTTTACAGTGGCAACGCCTCAGCCGGCTACCAGCCAGAACTGATCATCAGCTACAGCGTGCCCTGACCAGAAGCAAATATCTAAAATAGATCTGGGGTATTTTTTAGCAGTGATTGGGCTGAAAAATACCCCGGAAAATCCATTTTGGGACATAATGCGGCAGAAAATAATCACGACACCCTGAAGTAATCTGAATAGAAATTCGTGGTTGACGGTTTAATGATGGGCATGTATAATACTCATTCGCTAATACCCCCAACAGGGGTATTTGCATGTTGTATTCCCGGCTTCCCCGCAGCGCGGCGGCAATCTGAAAGAAACGCGGCGACTGTGGTGAAGCGAAGACCAGGAGAAAGGATCTATGAAATACGTTATTTTGGAAAGCGGCGGCAAACAATACAAAGCTGTCGAAGGCGACACGATTGAAGTCGATCTGTTGCATATTCAACCAGGCACGAGCCTTGATTTGAACGAAGTGCTCCTGCTGGTAAATGGTGACCAGGTCACCGTTGGTGCACCGGTTATAAAAGGCGCATCTGTCAAGGTTACTGTTGTCGAGCATTTCAAGGGTGAGAAGACCTATAACTTCCACTATAAGCCCAAGAAACGCATTCGTCAAAAGACCGGTCACCGTCAGAACTATACCCGACTTGCTGTCGAGCAAATTGTAGTTGAGTAAGAGAGGTCCACTATGGCTCATAAAAAAGGTGGCGGTTCCAGCCGCAACGGTCGTGATAGTAATGCC
This sequence comes from Methylococcales bacterium, assembly GCA_038319065.1. GTDB lineage: Bacteria > Pseudomonadota > Gammaproteobacteria > Methylococcales > Methylomonadaceae > Methylobacter_C. The sequence continues at coordinate 2,474 of JBBQCU010000271.1, read as the reverse complement.
CAACGTTTGGGCGTAAAGAAATATGCTGGCGAGTTTGTGCTTTCGGGCAACATTCTCATCCGCCAGCGTGGAACACATATCAAACCTGGTATGAATGTGGGTGCTGGTACCGATGACACCCTGTTTGCCACGATTGATGGTGTGGTTGTTTTTGATGTAGTGCATGGCCGCAAACGCGTGAACGTCCTCCCTCAAGAGGCTTTTGCGGCGGCTGAGTAGGCTAGAGGCTTATTGATATGAAAGAGAAAATTCACCCAACTTATTATACAGATGCTCAGGTAGTCTGCGCTTCGTGCGGTTCCAAGTGGACGACGGGCTCTACTCGCAAGAGCATTCACGTTGAAGTTTGCTCCAAATGCCACCCGTTTTTCTCTGGTGAGCAGGCTCGCATGCTCGATGTGGAAGGTCAGGTCGACCGTTTCTACAAGAAGCTCCAGGTTCGTCAGGAATATGTCGAAACCCAGAAAGCCAAGGAAGAAGCCCGCAAAGCTCCCCCGAAGCCTGTTACTGAACTTGAACTGGGAATTCGTGTCACCGGTGCTCTTGAAAAAGCCGGTATCACAACGATTGCCCAACTCATGGCAAAACTTGGCGAAGGCGATGAAGCTGCTTTGGCAGTCGAAGGTTTTGGCCGCAAAGCATTGATTGACAGCAAGAAGAAGATTCGCGCTTTGGGTTATGATCTTCCCGAAACTGCAACTGAAACCGCTGCATAATATTTGCGGTTTAGCGAAAGCTGACACTACAAACAGAAATATCAGGTAAACTTGACGGGTGGATGCATGGCATCTGCCCGTTTTTTTATTTCATTTTTGGAGTGGTTATGAAGCATACGCACGGTTCAATTGAAGTTGTTTGTGGGTCTATGTTCAGCGGCAAAACGGATGAGCTTATTCGGCGGATGCGTCGGGCAGTGATTGCCCGGCAGAAGGTACAGGTTTTTAAACCTGCAATTGATATACGCTACGCTGTTGAAAAGGTCACATCGCATGCTGGTGCAGATTTTGATGCCACCCCTGTTGAAATGGCTATAAATATTTTCGAAAGACTGGATGCCGATACTACGGTAGTAGGTGTGGATGAAGCACAATTTTTCGATGTGGGCATTTTGGATGTCACCAGCCAAATGGCTGATCGCGGTATACGTGTATTGGTGGCGGGGTTGGATCAAGACTTCCGTGGTGAGCCTTTTGGTCCCATGCCCATGTTGATGGCCAAAGCTGAACTGGTCGATAAACTCCAGGCGATCTGCATGGTCTGTGGTGAACCCGCCAGTCGTACCCAAAGGTTGGTCAATGGCGCTCCCGCCCGTTTTAATGACCCTGTGGTCATTGTGGGCGCTTCTGAGTTGTATGAAGCACGCTGCCGTAAACATCATCTGGTTCCCCGTTAAACATACCTCAATGTGGTTATGGGTTGAGCCTGAAGAAAATAGGAGTATGAATGCAAAATTACCATGACATTTTGGCAGAAGTTCTAATCGATGAAATATCCCTGCAAAAACGTGTCAAGGAACTGGCCGACCAGATCAACACCGATTATGCTGGAGAACAAATTTTGCTTATTTGTATACTGCGTGGTGCGCTGCCTTTTTTGGTCGACTTGATGCGGCATATTACCGTTCTTAATGCGATTGACTGCATGGCCGTCTCGTCTTATGGAGAAGGAGCCAGGGAATCAACCGGTAATGTGCGCATGACTCTTGACTTGCGAACCAATATCGAAGGTAAACACGTTATTCTGGTTGAAGATATTGTTGACAGCGGGCACACCATCAATAATGTGCTCGAATTGCTGCGAACCCGCAAACCAAAGTCGTTAAAAGTGTGTGCCTTGTTGGATAAAGAGTCTCGCCGCGAGATCCATGTCCCAATTGATTATCGAGGTTTTGCCATCGCCAATAAATTTGTGTTTGGCTATGGCCTGGATCTGGATGAGTTTTACCGAAATCTGCCTTTTGTTGGGGTTGTAGACCTGGACCGTTACCAAAGCAACGGCTAACGGTATTCTTACAATACAAGGAGTAGACTAAATGCAAGATTATCTTGAATTTATCGATGAAGTGCTCGTGGATCAGCCTGCCATTGAGAAACGGGTTCGCGAACTGGGCGAGCAAATCAGCCGGGATTATGCCGGACAAGATCTCCTGATTGTTTGCCTGCTGCGTGGCGGTCTAACGTTTACCGCCGATTTGACACGATTCATAACTATTTCTCACGAATTGGATTGCATGTCGTTATCATCTTATGGCACCGGTCATTATGCTTCAAGCGGAAACGTGCGTGTTAACCTCGACCTCATGACCAATATCGAAGCTCGAAATGTCTTGTTGGTGGAAGACATTGTCGACAGTGGCCGGACTCTTGCCCATGTTTTGATGATGTTGAAAACCCGTGATCCGAAAAGTGTAAAGGTCTGCGTGCTTCTCGATAAAAAAATGCGCCGCGAAGTCAAGGCCGATGCTGATTATGTTG
>JBBQCU010000270.1:0-5510 GCA_038319065.1 Methylococcales bacterium | reverse complement strand
ACCGTTCCTTAATAATTAGATTAAATAGCTAATATAGACTATTTGTTGGGTTGCGGCAATTCGAATAATTTCATGATGAAGGGGAAATGAATGCTTGCTTCTAATCCGCACAATTGAGCGCGACACTGGCTAATATAAGTTCATCTCCACTTAACAAGGTTGTTTCATGACTCTGGCATGCATTACACAGCAAGCGGTTGGCGGCGACCTCGGATTGAGCGCCGCAGATTTGACAAAGTACAATCACTGGCGATGTTTGCAAAATCAATTCAGCCTGTTCTGCCATAGTACCTGCTTTAATCATTGTAAAGGCACTGTCAAGCAACATGGGTTCTACGCCGGATAAAGCGCCAATTTGCACGGTGATACTTTCAACTGATTGCGCATTACTCTGTGCAGCAATAGCAACGACTTGGCCGAGCAGGTCGTCACACAAGGACAGTTCATGCACTTATTTCATCCTCGGCCAGCATTTGATCGAGCAGTTCCCATGTTGACAGCGCTTCGGTTTCGCTTATCTTTTGAATGGCATAACCGACATGGATTAACAGGTAATCGCCCTCCTTGATCGTTTCATCTTGCAATAGAAACAGGCTGACGTCACGCTCTACGCCTTTGGCGGCACAATGGGCGTTAAAGCCATCAATTTTTGTAATCTGCATGGGTACGGCAAGACACATTAATCTTTCTCCGAAGTGGTATAAGCCATTAAACTGCTGTGGCCAGATATAAACCAGCTATGGCAATAATTGAACCAATCAAGCGAGATAACAACTGTTTGCGATAGGCCAATTTGCCAAGACGGATGCCGATTATATGTAATAAGGCAGTCGCCAAAACAAAACCGCTACCGTATAAAATTACTGAACTCGCTTGAGGCATTTCCAGTCCATGCGCATAACCATGAAATACTGCGAACAGGCCAATCAATAACATACTTAAATTAATTGGCATACGGATAGCGAAAACAATCAAAAGCCCCAATAATACGACACTACCGGCAATCAATGGTTCTAAAGCCGGAATGTTAAAACCGCTGGCACTGATTAACGCAGCGGCAGACATTACCACTATAAAACTCAAGGGCAAACGCCAGACGGCACTGCCGCCTGTTTGTGCCGCCCAAATGCCTACTGCAAGCATTGCCAGCAAATGATCCAGCCCCATAAATGGATGCATCAGGCCGGTAATAAAACCAGCGCCTTCCGCTCCCAAACTATGCGCACCGGCGGTAGGGATATAAGCCAGCATAGTTGCCGATAATGCCAGCAACGTTGTTAATCTACTTTTCATTTTGATTACCTGTATAAAAGTTTGAAATTTTAACCACATAAAGCCAAAAATAATAACGTTATTTAAATATTACTGCCGACAATTTAGGTTTTTAATATAGTATTTCTCTGTGGGAGAACTACTGATTTATACCCTAATCGCTCATATTAAAGGCATTGATGGTGACGAGTGTTGAGATATTATATCAAGATTATGCACCACCAATTCACAATCCGCTTGCAGCCAATATTCCTGAACAATACCCGCCTGATGTTTTTTCATCAGCTCCCAAAGTTGCCTGATCAAGGCATGAGGGCTGGTTGATAGGGCGTTCCGGCAACCGGCCAGCTGTTTTTGATAGAGTTTTGGGTTCGCTTTTTGTTTATCTTTTAACAAAGCTTCCAAATTGGCTAAACAAGGGGCTATTAAACCAATCACATTGGGAAAGGATTGAGCAATAATAAGACCTTGAGGGTCAATATCGGCCATAATAAGCACGGGTAAGTTATGCGGCGGACAGTCACGATTTGCGCTTTTTTGAAAACCCTCACCCCGGCCCTCTCCCAAAGGGAGAGGGAGACAAACGCCGCAATCTGTTCCCTTATTGAGTATGAGTTTTGTTAGAAATCGCCGTACGGTATTCTCACTGTAAACATTATCACCCCTGAAAAGTACCAAAGGATCGGCATATTGCTGCGATAAGCTCAGGCATATTTTTTCCAGACTATCAAAACAGCGATAGTTTTCAATTAACAAAATGCAGAGATGTGCCGTGCTGGTTATGTCTGCCAAAGCCATGTCCAGATGACCGCAACCAGGCAACGAAAAAGATTCTCCGTTGATTTTTAAAGTATGCCCCGCCAAAGTTTTAACTGCCAACCGGTCTTTTTTAACGGCTTGCCCGGCTATTTTCTCATCCAAAGCAAAAGATAAAGCTTCTTCACGATTCATTGCAGTAAAATCAATAATAGAAATTTGTCCAAGATCAACGCCGGTTTCAAGTTTAGCCAATGCCAGCAATTCATCCTTATCCTGCGGAGTAACTTCCAGTTTATTGCCTTGTGTACGGCCGATATTGTATTGCTGGTGCAGAAACGCCCAACTCTGGTTCAGTGGAAAAATCTGTTGATCAGACTGGATCGCTCGCTCTATCACTTTAAGCAACTGCTTGTTCAACCTTCAGAGCTCCTAATGAATGTGCACGAAATAACTTGGCCATTAATATCCCCTCTCCCCGACCCTCTCCCGGAGGGAGAGGGAGTAAGATGTCTAGGTTGTTTCATGCGCGTTTCTGACTTTAAGCACAATATCCGTGACTTTTTTATTGCCGGAGAACCGCTGTCCAACATCGGCCTGAACAAATTCCATCTGCAAGCGTTTATTTCGTTGCTGACGTCTTAACCATTCATTGAGAACACAACTCAACCAGATTGAAGGTTCGATGTCATCGACGAAAGCCTGTTGAAAAGCCACGGCTGAAATGGACAGTCCTTCATTTTTCAAGACTCTTTCAAAATATACTCTTAACTGTTTCCGGTAAAGCGGCAAATCCAATGTTTGTTTTTCTTGTGGGCTTAAAGTTACCGCGTTTAACGAACGCTGCTTTTGTTTTGCCAACATGACTTCCGTATCAATACGGATTTTTTGCGCAATCTCGATTAAGTCTTCTTCCAATCCATGATCCAGCGGATCGGCATAGGCAAATAACACCAAAGGCTTGATCTGATTCCAGTGTTCGGGAATGATGTCGCGTTCACTCCAGTCCTGTGGTTGATAATTTTGATTTTGCTGCAAGAAAAATGCAAAACCCTGGAACAATTGAGCTCGAGCTTCAATTTGTCTGAGTTCAAATAAAAAGATTTTTAATTTGTCGAGAATATCCTGTAAGCGCTGCTGATAGATGGGCAGCAAACGAATCAATTGTTGATCCAGTAAGGCATAAATGACTGGCTGTTCTTCAACCATTTCCAATAAAAACTCAGGTTGCAGTGAACTGATGGCATTCACCAGCTTTTCCAATCGGGAAATATAAAATGCGTTCTGTTTTTGTTTTTCTGCCAGGGTGCGTACATTGGCAAAGCGGCTGTTCACCAGCATCAATAAATAGCGGGTATTCTCTTCCAGGGTATCGGATAAATCGAAAACCAGGCGCTCAATTTCGGCCGAATAATTATCGCAATCGGCTGCCCGGTTTTCATCCAACGCATCCTGATAAAGGCCGATCTGTTGTTCCAGCGTATCAATCCAGCTGGCCAGATCGGTATCCAATCGCCGGACCCGGTCACTGCTCAGAGCACTATCTATAAACTGACTCAAACGCCCTGCTACGCGGTAGCCATCAGCGCTGTGAGTAACCAGGATCTTCAATTGCTTGAGCTGATTGAGTGCGCGCTGGTTTTGGCTGTCCTTGTAGACGAATCCATTAGAGTAAGCCTGTGCAATCAACTCACTATGGTTGGCCAATGCTTTAAATAAGCGCTCCAAACCTTGTTGCGACTGGCTCAAAACAGGCTCTCCTGAATCGCATCTGTTTCTCCCTGCTCAATAGGGATTTGTTCGTGTTCCTGAATAAACTGCAACGCCTGATAAAAATAATCCAGTTTGCCGGTCACCTGATAAATCAGTGTGTCTCGATTGGCTAGCGACAAATAGCCCCATTTATGCAGCGTACCCAGCAACTTCTCCAGGCGTCCTTTTACAGAATCATCGCCACTGGTAAAGTCCTTGAATTTTGCAAATGTCTGTAAACGGTCTGCCAGCGCCTGATTTTGTTCAATGACTTGCAACAAACTGGAAAAGCTCAGCGTATCGCCTGGCGATAATGCCGTATCCTGATTTAAACAGGACATCATCATATCCAGCCATTCAACCACCGGCTGCAACTCTACCCGAAATTGCTGAAAGACTTTGCGAATATCACTACGGGCGCTGCCGTCTATGGTTCTGAAAGCTGCATAAAATGCCAGTTGATTCTGAGTGCTGGACAAACGGTAATCAAGACGGGTTAAAAAATCGTCTACCTGTTTTGCATTTGCAGGGTCTTGCAGATAACGAAAACCGGTTTCATCACTGACTTCACAAATAAATTCGCCTTGTAACAGGCCTTTGAGTAATTGATCAAACATATTCAGCCACCGTTGCCAGAGGTTCAAGCGCGGATAAATAGTCCTCGTCTATGTTCATTTCGATCAACTCCCGATAGCCAAATACCTGATAGCGATTTTTAAAAAGTTTTAAAACTTCCGGGTCAGGATCGGGGAAAGCCGAGAATAAAGTAATCTGATTTTTAGTCAACATCTCTACCAGCACTTCAATATTCATTTGATGCAGCTCTTTAAGTTCATCCATCGGCCAGATAATATTCAAAGGCTGATCTTTACGAATCATATTCACCAGCGCAATAAAAAATACGCATAAAATCAGATACGACAAGCCGTGGCTGGAAATCTGCCGTAATTCTTCTGCATGGGTGGCCCGTTTACTGCGGCCATTTTCGGTAACAATAATTTCCAGCTCCAGTAAATTAACCAGCTTCATTTCTACCTTGCCTTTGCTTTGCAACTGTTCAGAAACCAGCCGGACGATGTCGGCAAATTCCTGAGTAGGCAACTTTCCGTCATTGGCCCGGCTCCAGTCATCATAATTTTTGGTAAAGCTGACAATTTGTTCCCAGTAACCCAAAGCGGTTACTTTAGAGGTTAATCGGCCTTCAATCCGCTCAATTTTTTCAAAACGGATATTGCTATCAATATTTGCCGCTAATCGCCGGGATAAAGAATCAATCCCACGGTCAAAACGCTCTAATGCTTGCTGATAATTTCTGATGGCGCTGCCAAAAAGTTTCGCCTGACTCATTAACCAGCTTCTGGCTGTATCCGCTTCTGTCGCATACCAGGCCTGAATCCGGTTCAGCCAGGCCATTTCATCACTATCAAACCCTAACTCATCTTCCACTCGGGCATAATACCGGCCAGGATGGGTGCCTGGGAAACGTCCTAAAACCCTTTTCAAATGACGAATCAGGACGGTTAGATCATTGCGCAGAGTCTTGTGTTGTCCGGTTAAACTGCGATAATCGGTTTGCAACAACGACAAGGAATGAGCATTATCAAAACTGACCTGTTCAGGTGTGCGCTTGGAATAGGCTGCCAAATCGGCCAGCAGTTTATTGATCGTGTCGATTTCTTTGTTAAATTTCCGAAGCTTGTTGTTTATATGCTCCAGCTCCGCTTTTAAGT
>JBBQCU010000269.1:0-5512 GCA_038319065.1 Methylococcales bacterium | reverse complement strand
GACGCGCGGCAATTGGTCATATTTTAAAAAGAGAAAAGGATCGCTAAACTAAGTGCAACTCTTGTATGTGCAGAGTTACCTATCCCTCCTCGATATGCGGCAGTATCACTGTCGCATTTTTTTAAGAAAATCCAAACCTTTTAGCACATTCACTTCTCCTGGTTTATGTGTCACTGATAATTTCAGCGTCCAATTCAGATAAGCACTACTGAAAAGTTTCACCGCGAGTTATTCAATGATCATTTTTTTATTGGGGGAATACAAGATAGCCAAAGCCGCATTTAATCGCGTTACCCATCACTGACTACTTTATCCTTGGAGCCGGCAACGAACCCTAACGGTTTAAACAACTTAGAAGATGACCAAGAAATAGTAAACCTACTAAAGTTTCGTTGCTCATTAATGGGAAGGAAGGCTTTTAACGCCATTCGACAGTTATCTGTTATCAGGCATAGTTGGTTCAGACCGCTCTCACTCAGTCATGTCAATTGCTTTCATGCATATTAAGAAAGTAAGAATATATACCAATTGCCTTACCCTAGCGTTTGCAAATATTTCTCTAAAGCAGTCGTTGAAAAGCGATAAAATGCAGTATCGCTGATCGTCAGCAGTCGGCCAAAAGCTGACGTTGGGATTATTAATTGATCTCTACGTCTTGCTGCGTTAATAGTATTTCAATTTTTCGGGTTAAATGGAGCGAAATAACCAGCATCGTCATGAGCTACAGACTTGCATATTAAGTTCATTATAGGATGATATACAGTTTGAAAATTGGACGAACATCACCAATTTGTTGCAATAAAGACTTAGAGTAGGGAAGATTACAGAAACCATATTATTACTTGTTAGGTTTAATTTAATTAGAGAAACATGACTTCAAATCCAAATAACAAATTAATCGTACCAAACAAGAGTTCAGCAGGATTAAAGTTAGGTGCTACAAAAAAAACATTGCTAAAGGTTTGGGGTGTCCCAACTGAGGTTGAGAAAATTTCTTCTAATATGGAACGTTTGGTATATGAAAACGCCCAATTTTGGTTAGAATCAAATAAAATTACTCAAATTGGAATCTACAACCTATATGAGGGAAAGACAAAAGATGGAATTAAACTTGGTTCAACTAAAGAAGAGGTAGAAGAAAAACATGGTTCTCTTTCATGGGATGGTACGTGGCATGTAAACGCTCCTCCCTTTGGTATCGGTTTTGACTTTGAATCTTATTTAGATTATCAAGAATGTGTCAGTGAAATATTCATTTTTGAGGAATATTATTAACTTGCACCAAACCAAACAACCGCATGCACCTGACCGATTTCAGCGGGCCTTGCCCGCTTTCGCTGGCATTATCTAAGTCCAAAATAACTATTCGTGCGGCTGCAATGGGTCGATTCTTGGCGATCGGCCTATCTCACACCAGAGGCAGCTTTCCACTTCTTCCATTGCGTCATCTTCTAAAAGTTGATGAGAATTCGTTGTCAAGTGGTCCGTAGCAAATCACTGATACCTTTCTGCAATTTTTGGGCTAAAACGCTGGAGTTTGTTCATAGCTACTCTTTCGCCCTGTTAAGATTGCTGATGACTCCGCTAAACGTAATCCCTCGCCAAAATGCCACCACATCCTCCAGCATCGGAATGGATTTTTTGATCAGGCCTGTGCCAACGCTAGGGTTGTATTTTTCAACATAGTGTCGAGTTGTGAGATAGGCTAATTTTTGCGCATAGTCTCCCCTTGTGAGCAGGCATTCAATGAGATACTCAATAATCAACAAGTCATTATTTTTAATCAAACGCACAGTTGCCCATTTGATTTTTTTGCGATCGGATTGGTAATTGACAAGTTGACTTTTATAGTTTCGTAGCGCATCACCAACTTCTTTTCCTTCCTGCATTTCAGCCATGACTTGAGCAATTTCATTCACCAGATTAAAGACGAATTGTTCTTGTGGCGTTTGCTGGTCAGCCGCTGTTACCTTGTTCTCTAATTGCCTCTTCACGCAGTCAAACAAGTACCAACAGTAATGCTGCCTAATAGTTTCATTTTGGCAAAGGCTTTTAATACTGCTCAGTTTGGTAATTACATAATAGTCCTCTTCGCCGGATTTAAGCTTGGCTAAGGCTTCTTCCAGTTTTTTGATTTTAGTGAGATTGGCTTTATTAAGTTCAGTTACGGGTGAACCCTCATTCAACATAACTTAATTCCTTGACCAGAAATGCTTATTCATGCAATTCCATTTTTAAGTTGAGCAATCACCGCCGCTGAAATACGATAACCGGCCTGATTAAGTTCAGCGATTAAAGTCTCAGCTTCAGCGATCAATCCTTTTCGTTGCGCGGCAAACAACAGCGCAGCTGTGCCGACAATGTTCAATTGCTTGCGCAAGGTCTGTTTACGAGCCAACGCATCATCCAGAATCAACAAGGTGTTACTGTTTGTTTGCAAGGCATACTCAATGCTGGTTTGCTCACCTAATCCCAGACTTCTTGATAAAGGGTGCGTAAAAACCGGATTGTCGACACACTCCAACCAACCTGCTTCTAAAGCCTGTTTGATCAAGGCTGCATCGTTGGATTGACTTCGCAAACACTCATCCGTAACGGCCTGAGTGATCAATACAGAGGTAAAAAGAGCGGGCAATAAATGCAACTGACTGATTTTAGCCAACGCAATTAAAGGCCCCGCATCTGCTATTACGACAGCCATGAAGCTAGCGTTTCCAGTTCATTTGCGGTTTGTTTATCAGCCACCACCAAATCAATATCCAACTGGGTTAAATGCTCGATAAATTCAGACAGACTTAGGCCGCTGATTTGCGCAGCCGCCCATAGTGATAGCACTCTATCTTTAAATAAACTGGCCGCCAAAGCGGGTTTTAATTGCTCGCCAATATCACCCAGCGAACTTTTTATACTTAAAAGCATGGCATTCGGCTGATTGCCTTTTAAAATCAATACGGGTTCCAGCTCGGCATGTCTGAGTGCTTCTGACGGATTGCGTTTTAAGTTTCTGACGTTCGTTGCGTACATCACCGATACCTTCTGTAAAAAGAAATAAAGTGTAGTCCACGCTAAGAGTGAACGCAATGGCTTTCATGCGAGATGCCTTGTTATTGGAGTTAATTAACCCCGACCCCGGTTTGAATCAAAAAAAATGCTATATCAGTGGTTAAAATCGGTTCATAGCCATAATCTAAAAATGAACGAATTGCTGTGGTACTCCCCCTCCACTTGAAATTACTCAAAAGCAGCCAGTGGCAATCATCATCCTTTGAGTTTCCTGGTCGTCAGTATTCGGCCACCGGACTAAACCGCTCGCGCGGTAGGGTGGCTGCGATCCAAGCTTATGCCTAATTGACAGAATTTTGCTGTTTCCGATGTCTAAAAAATGAGGCAATCCGCCTTGTTTCAAGATAGGAGAAGCATCATGACTTCAATAACTCAAACCATCACTCCGTTACGTCAACGCATGCTCGACGACATGCGGATGCGCAAACTCTCCCCCAAAACCCAGGCCAGTTATATCCGTGTTGTGAAGCGATTCGCTGGTTTCCTGCGGCGATCGCCCGATACCGCCAGTGCTGAAGACTTACGCCGTTATCAATTACATCTGGTTGATCATGGGATTTCGCCGATTTCCCTGAATGCAGCTATTACCGGACTCAAGTTTCTGTTTGCAACGACGCTGGATCATCCTGAATTGTTGACCAAGATGCAAACTGTGCATGAACCTCGCAAACTACCGGTCATATTGAGTCGTGAGGAGGTGGCTCGCCTGCTCGCGGCCGTTGACAACCTCAAGCACCAGACGGCGCTAGCGGTGGCTTACGGTGCCGGCCTACGTGCCAGCGAGGTGGTGTCGCTGAAGATCAGTGACATCGATAGCCAGCGCATGACGCTACGCATCGAACAGGGCAAAGGCAGTAAGGATCGCTACGCCATGCTGTCGCCGGTGCTGCTAGAACGCTTGCGTAGCTGGTGGAAGTTTGCCCATGCCCAAGGCAAAATGCTCCAAGGTGGCTGGCTGTTTCCAGGCTTGGACCCTATCGACCCGCTCAGCACCCGTCAACTCAACCGGGCTATCCATGCCGCTGCAGAAGCGGCGGGGATAGACAAGCGGGTATCGATGCATACGTTGAGGCACAGCTTTGCCACGCATTTGCTGGAACAGAAGGTGGATATTCGGGTGATTCAGGTACTGCTCGGCCACAAGAAACTGGAGACTACAGCACTGTATGCCCAGGTGGCCACCGATATTCTGCGGGAGGTAGTGAGTCCGATCGAGACCTTGCAGCCGCTTTAGAGAAATCCCATGGGCCGGCTTGCGCTCGAGGTGGCGGATATCTTCCGCAGCCACGGGCCCGCTTGGCGAGACGCTCAGCATGAGCACTTGAGCCTGGGTCAACTGAAAGTCATGTCCGCCATTGAACAGTGTCGTACTGCGACATTAGGCGGGCATGTGTTGCATTGCCCAGCCTGTGAACATGACGAAGTCGCCTACAACTCCTGCCGCAACCGGCACTGCCCCAAGTGCCAGGCCAGTGCCGCCAAACGTTGGCTCGAAGCCCGGCAGGCTGATCTGTTGCCGGTAGAGTATTACCATGTCGTATTCACCTTGCCTGCGCCGGTCAGCGCCATCGCCTATTATAATAAAACTGTCATCTATGGCTTGCTGTTTGAAGTCGCCGCCGAGACACTACGCACGATTGCCGCCGATCCTAAACATCTGGGTGCACAAATCGGGGCTACCCTGGTGCTCCATACCTGGGGCTCAGCACTAACCCATCATCCGCATGTGCATGGCATCGTTCCCGGCGGCGGTTTATCCTTGGACGGTGAACGATGGATCAGTTGCAAGCCGGGCTTCTTTTTATCGGTACGCGTGCTGTCACGGCTGTTTCGACGGCGGTTTCTGGAGGAACTGAATAAAGCGCATGCCGCAGGACAATTGCAGTTTTTTGGTGAGTATGCTCATCTAACTGATGCGACAACCTTCGCTGACTGGCTCGCACCGCTTAAAAAGTGCGAATGGGTGGTCTACGCCAAACGCCCGTTTGCCGGCCCCAAGGCGGTATTAGCTTATCTGTCGCGTTATACCCACCGGGTGGCGATCGCCAACTCACGCCTGATTACCCTGGACGAGCGCGGTGTCACCTTCCGCTGGAAAGATTACCGGGCCAAGGGCAGGACCCGTCATAAAACCATGACCCTCACTACTGACGAGTTCATGCGCCGTTTCCTGTTGCACGTTCTGCCCAGCGGCTTTCATCGCATCCGCCATTATGGGTTGCTCGCCAATGGCGGACGCCGCGATAATCTTGCGCGAGTGCGCGACTTGCTGGAAGTTGGCCCGGCTAATACGGAACCCATGAGTGCTGATGCTGATGCGTTAGACAAAGCGATCCAGCCGACCTTCGTTTGCCCTGACTGTGGTGCAGCGATGGTCATCGTCGAAATCCTGGCACGCAAACAGTTCATCCGCGCACCACCCCGGCAGGGAGGTGAACCATGAACACCA
>JBBQCU010000268.1:0-5520 GCA_038319065.1 Methylococcales bacterium | reverse complement strand
GGTGTGTCTGTAAAATAGTCAGTTATTTTATAGTAAGTACTTGGAAAAGCTAAACGCAGTCCTTATTGTAGTTATTATTTTTTGTTACCGGAGTGGTCAATGCCAATTTACGAATATCAATGTCAATCATGTGGTCATGAGCACGAAGCCTTGCAGAAACTCGGCGCCGAACCCTTGGTTATTTGTCCGGCCTGCACGAGGCCGGAATTAATGAAAAAAATCTCAGCTGCCGGATTCCGATTAAAAGGCAGTGGCTGGTATGAAACCGACTTTAAGAGTGGCACCAAGAAAAATGTGGCGGGTGAAGCCTCAGCAGCATCATGTAATCCAAAAGCCGGGACTTGTGATGGTGGTGGTTGCAAAGCAACGTAATAGTTTCAAAAATCCCCTTTGTCGGTCGTTAATTAACTATGCGTATACCTTATGACAACACTTAACACACTTTATGAACAAGATTTTTCTTTGTGGTTGCAAAGTCAAATTATGTTGTTAAAAGAAGCTAAATTTAATGAATTGGATAGTGAACATTTAATAGATGAATTGGAAAGCATGGGCAAACGTGATAAACGGGAATTAGTCAGTCGTTTTATTATATTAATTGCTCATTTATTAAAATGGCACTATCAAACCGATAAGCAAAGCAATAGCTGGCGTTCTTCAATTATCGAACAACGTAAAAAAATTGAATATCTTTTAAAGAATGAACCCAGTTTAAAAGCCTATATAAACGAAGCCATCAACAACGCTTATACCGATGCGGTGGATTTAGCCGTAGAAGAAACCGAATTACCCTCGTCTGTTTTTCCCAGCGTTTGCCCTTATAACGAACAACAATTACTGGGTAAGTTTTATCCTGAAAATTAATCCACCCTTAACAACATTAGGAAACAACATGCGTACCCACAAGTGCGGAGAATTAAATACACAACAGCTAGGCGAAACCGTTTCAATCTGCGGTTGGGTACACAGACGCAGAGATCACGGCGGCGTTATTTTTATCGACCTCAGAGACCGTGCCGGCTTGGTGCAGGTTGTGGTTGATCCTGACGTGGCCGAAACTTTCGCTATTGCTGAACATGTCCGCAGTGAATATGTATTAAAAGTAACGGGCATTGTCCGAGATCGTCCGGCAGGCACAATCAACGCCAATATGCACTCCGGCTCAATTGAAATACTGGCTAAGGATATCGAGGTCTTGAATGAATCCGAAACCCCGCCGTTCCCTGTAGAAAGCGATATAGAAGTCAACGAAGAACTGCGCTTGCGCTATCGTTATATCGACTTGCGCCGGACTGCGATGCAGGAAATAATGAAAGTTCGCCGTGATGTTACGCGGACTTTAAGAAACTTTCTGGATGATAACGAGTTTTTTGAAATTGAAACGCCTTACCTGACCAAAGCCACACCCGAAGGTGCACGCGATTACATCGTGCCAAGCCGCACGCATGAGAACTCCTTTTTTGCCCTGCCGCAATCACCGCAACTGTATAAACAAATGTTGATGATTGCAGGTATGGATAGATATTATCAAGTCGTCCGTTGTTTCCGGGATGAAGACTTGCGTGCTGACAGGCAGCCTGAATTCACCCAGCTGGATATAGAAACATCGTTCATGGATGAAGATGAAATCATGAACATCATGGAAGAAATGATCCGTCAGCTATTCGCGAAAGTAATTAATGTAGAGCTGGATGCCAAATTTCCGCGCATGACGCATCAGGAAGCCGTATCACGCTTCGGTATTGATCGGCCCGATTTACGGATTCCGTTGGAATTGGTCGATATTGCCGACGACATGAAAGCTGTCGATTTTAAAGTCTTCTCGGCACCTGCCAATGATCCGAAAGGGCGCGTCGTTGCCATGCGCGTCCCTAACGCAGGTGATTTAAGCCGTAAAGACATCGATGAATTAACCAAATTTGTCAGCATTTATGGAGCCAGAGGCTTGGCTTATATCAAAGTCAATGACCTGTCCGCCGGAGTTGATGGCTTGCAATCCCCTATAGTTAAATTCGCCCCCGCTGAAGTCTGGGCAAGCGTACTGGCTAAAACCGGTGCACAAACCGGCGATTTAATCTTCTTTGGCGCTGATAAAGCCGGCATCGTTAATGAAGCCATGGGCGCGTTGCGCGTAAAACTCGGACACGACCTTAATTTATTAAAAGGCGAATGGAAGCCGGTTTGGGTAGTAGATTTTCCGATGTTTGACTGGGATGAAAAAAGCGGGCGCTTTAATGCCATTCATCACCCCTTTACCGCCCCTAGCTGCTCGGTCGAAGACTTGGTAGCTAATCCGGCTGCAGCATTATCGCGTGCTTATGATTTAGTCTTAAACGGCACGGAAGTCGGCGGCGGCTCAATTCGTATCAACCGCACATCCATGCAACAAACCGTGTTTGAAATTTTAGGCATAGGAGAAGAAGAGGCGAGGGAAAAATTCGGCTTCCTGTTGGATGCCTTGAAATACGGTGCCCCACCTCACGGTGGTTTGGCTTTTGGACTGGATCGTTTAGTCATGCTGATGACCGGTTCAACTTCTATCCGTGATGTCATAGCTTTCCCTAAAACCCAGTCAGCTGCCTGTCCATTAGTCAGTGCGCCTGCGGTGGTTACCGATGAGCAGTTGAAGGACTTGGGAATCCGTTTGATTAAACCGGCTGGGAAAGAGAAGGTTAAACAGGATTAACTTTTCTGTGTGCGTAGCTTGGGTTAGCTTAGCGGTTACGTAAATCCCTCTCCAGCGGGAGAGGGTAGGGTGAGGGGGATAAAAAAATGCTAAATGCTCGTTTAATTCTCCTCTCCCCAACCCTCTCCATCAGGAGAGGGGGTAAGCTGTCAGCGATTTGCGGGTTTTCGGATTCGCTGAATAGTTATCGACATTTAATATTAAATCTTATTCCTAAGTTTATCAATCCGGTAAAAAATATGACTGCCACCCCGTTCCCCATTCAAGATTATGCCTTGCTCGATGACGAAGAATGCGATACCCGTATTATTGCCGCGAAAGCCAAACTGGGTAGCCGTTGTGTGATACTTGGACATCATTACCAGCGTGACGAAGTTTTTAAACATGCCGATTTCACTGGCGATTCCTTAAAATTGTCCAGGGATGCGGCACAATCGGAGGCTGAATACATCGTGTTTTGCGGTGTGCATTTTATGGCGGAAGTTGCCGATATATTGTCCCGCCCTGAGCAAATAGCCATTCTGCCTGATTTGGCGGCGGGTTGTTCCATGGCGGATATGGCAAATCTCATCAAAGTTCAAAAATGCTGGCAGGAATTGGCGGAAATTATCGATGTTGAAAATGAAGTAACCCCGGTTACCTATATCAATTCGGCCGCCGATCTGAAAGCCTTTTGCGGCAAGCACGACGGAATAGTCTGCACATCATCCAATGCCAGGAAAATACTGGAGTGGAGTTTCGCTAAGCGCTCTAAGGTGCTGTTTTTCCCGGATCAGCATTTAGGGCGTAATACCGGTTACCGCATGGGCATTCCCCTGGAGGAAATGGTCACCTGGGATTTTAACAAACCCATGGGCGGTTTGACGAAAGAACAAATCCGCAATGCCAAAATCATACTTTGGAACGGTTATTGTTCCGTGCATCAAGTCTTTAAACCGGAACAAATTGACAACTTTCTTGAACGTTTTCCGGAAACCAAGGTGATTGCACACCCGGAAGCCTGTTTTGAAGTTTGCCAAAAAGCTGATTATGTCGGTTCTACAGAGTACATATTAAAAACCGTTCGCGAAGCGGAACCCAACACCCGCTGGCTGGTGGCGACCGAATTAAATTTGGTTAATCGCTTGCACGAAGAATGCAGGCCGCAGGGTAAAAATGTCCATTTCATGTCGCCAACATTGTGCATGTGTTCAACCATGTTCAGGACCGACCCGCAACATTTAGCCTGGGTGTTGGAAAATTTGGCTGCTGGGCAGGTGATTAATCAGATATCAGTGCCAGTTGAAGATGCCAGATTGGCTAAAAAGGCGCTTGATAATATGTTGGCGATTAATTAGATCGGCAAGTTGGTAGGAGAAATACGAATCTCAACCTTATAGATTGATTATTTTTTTACGATTCAAGAATGACCAGTTGGATTATGATTTTTTAGTTCCCCTCTTTGAAAAAATAAAATTCCTTCTCAACGGCTAAATATGCAGGCATTATGATCAGACAATTAATCTTGACTATTGGTTTAGCTATCGCATTGCTTGTTTTTGCACTTTTAGCAAGCGGCATTTTCTTTACAGGTGTAGTTGTGCAGAACACGAATAGCGCTATTAAAGACAATGCCCGCAAATAATTTTTGCCGGTTTATACACTGGTAGTCTGTGGCATTCCATGGGTTTCAATGCTCTTTGTCTTCAGCGAGATTCAGGTCTCTTATTGCCCCTTTTTTTAGTTAAAATAACGGATTACTTCAAATTATTTCCATTCTCGAAGATGCACTTTCTTGCAAGACTGCGCTATGCTACGATGCTTAATCGCTGACTCTTCGAAAAGGCTTTTAGTCCCGAGTGCAATCAAAGGGCAGTGCGAATAGTCAAGCTTTATTGATAGTCCCAACATAAGTTGGAATCGGCCTTTATTAAATCAGGAGTATCAACAATGCAGGAAATTTTAATTGGCGGCTGGAATGGCAAAAAAGTCATTATGGATGCCGCAATGGGTAATCGCCATGGCATGATTTCAGGGGCGACTGGCACAGGTAAAACGATTACCCTGCAAATTCTGGCCGAGGGTTTTTCAAAGATAGGCGTCCCCGTTTTTCTAGCTGACATCAAAGGTGACTTGTCCGGTATTACTATGCCAGGCCAGCCCCATGAGAAAATTTCCGAGCGTGTTCAACAAATTGGTATCGATAATTTCCAGTATCGTGGTAATCCGGCTGTTTTCTGGGACATTTTTGCCAAAACCGGCCATCCTGTGCGTACTACTATTTCAGATATGGGGCCCTTGTTGCTCAGCAATCTGCTGGAATTGAATGACACACAAACGGGTGTTCTTTACAGTTGTTTCAAGATTGCTGATGATGATGGCCTGTTATTGCTGGATTTAAAAGATTTACGCGCCATGTTGCGCTGGATAGGTGATCAGTCGAAAGAATTGCAAGCAGAGTACGGCAATATTTCTTCTGCGAGTCTTGGCGCCATACAAAGACAATTGTTGGTGCTTGAAGAACAGGGCGCGGAGCACTTTTTTGGTGAACCCGCTATACAACTGGAAGATTTCTGTAAAACTGATTTCTCAGGCAATGGTGTTATCAGCATTCTTGATGCGACCGAACTGACTACAAAATCACCGCGTTTATACGCCACTTTTTTACTCTGGCTGCTATCCGAATTATTCGAAACCTTGCCGGAAGTGGGTGATGCCGATCGCCCCAAGCTGGTATTGTTTTTTGATGAAGCGCATCTGCTTTTTGATCAGGCGCCCAAGGTTTTGGTGAATAAAATCGAACAAATTGTCAGATTAATTCGTTCCAAGGGCGTCGGCGTGTATTTTATCAGTCA
>JBBQCU010000267.1:0-5531 GCA_038319065.1 Methylococcales bacterium | reverse complement strand
GATGATAGTGTTAATACGGTTGAGCTCAAGACCATCGACTATATAAGCGCTAACTTCCGCTTTAATGGCCTTGTTAATGGTGTCGACATTACCGTCACTAGCAAACATAACCACAGGTAATGGGGCTTGTTGATTAAGGGTTTGCAGATCTGTCAGTAATTTTTTAGAGGGTGTATCAAGATTAAAAATAATGATATCGGGTACGATTTCCTTGATTAGCGTTAAAAACGCAGGACTGTATTGGCTTTTAAGGCACTTGAAACCATAGCCTATAAGGCTATTTTCAAGCAATGTATTATCAAGATCGCTTTCAATCAATAATACATTAAACATATTCACGATATTGCGTCAGCTAAAGGTAATGGTATCAAAGACTTTATATTCAAAAAGTCGTTGGTGCACCAACGATAGAGCATTTGAATAAAGTTTTCATATTTAACTCAGCAGGTACTGTGCCAAATGTAATAAAATGAGTTGATTACGTCTTTTTTTCAATAATGATAGTTAGTTATAAAATACACTCGTTGCAAAAAACTTGTTTAAACTGTCATAGGATGGCTGAAAATAACGTATTAAATTGGTGCACTGGCTTGCGTGTTGCACCAATTTTTGTTTTTTTGATTAGGTACTTATTATTAAAAACGTGAAAAATAATTTTAGGTATAAGACCGATTTGATCATCACGGAATTAATCGGGTAAAAAAACAGTGCCCTGTGCAAACATTACCGCTTCGCCGCCGACTCGCAAAGCTAATTGCTCCAGGCCTTTATGATCCATTTCCAGATTCAACACACTGCGCCTTTTATGCGCATCACCTCTGTCGACAGCAAAGGTATGGGTGCCTTTCCGGGTATGCTCAAATGAACACAGGTAAGATGCAAAAGCGGGCATTGCACTGCCTATGGGCGGATCTTCGTGAATGCCTATACGCGGGCCCAGTAGCCGGGCATTAAAATCCGAATCGGCAAAAGGCGTTTTCGGTGCAAACAATAAAATTTCCTGTGCCGCTGTTTGCGGGGCGATGGATTGACTCCATGCGGAATAATTAAATTTGGCTTTTCTAACTGAATCATAATTCCAGACCGGCACTATCAGGTAGGGGACGCCGCAGGATACCAGGCGAGGCGAGTATTTTTTGTGATCAAGTTCCGATTGCTGAATGGATAAGAAATTGGCCAACTCTTCATCGGTGGGTGCAAACCGGTCAACTATGGAGGAAACTTTACGGCTAAACTGAACAAAAAAAGGTTTTCCCTGGTTTGCGGAAATATTGACATCAATCGGTCCCACGTTCTGTTCAAATACGACCGGGGTAATTGCTTCCGTCAGGTTAATATCGCCACAGCTGCCCAGGACATAGGCCGTTGCTATAATGGGGTGGCCGGCAAAATCTATTTCATCCAGGGGTGAAAAAATACGCATCTTTCGCGTTGTACTTTCACTATCGGGATGAAAAACAAAGACTATTTCAGTTAAATTCAACTCTCTGGCGAGTAGTTGCATCTGCGCATCGCTCAAACCGTCCGCATTGGGAAAAACCGCTATCTGGGCGCCATTGAAAATCTGCCGGGTGAAAACATCGGCAATATAATAGTTGTAATTCATCGGGCTACTCCGTCATGCTGACTTGAACGCTGCCGTTTTCTATGCGAGCAGCGTAGGCAGGAATGGTTACCGTTTCATCTTCAAGACAGATACCCGTTTGCAGATTGAAATGTTGTTTGTATAACGGCGAAGCGACGACCGGTTGACCGTTAATGTCACCGATGATGCCACGCGACAAGACATTGGCATGGCCGAAAGGATCGTAATTATTAATGGCATAAACGGCATTCTCTTTGGGCATGTAAAAAATAGCGACCTGCCGGCCTTCAACCAACGCGCAAACGCCGGAATCAGGTTGTAAATCATCAACACTGCAAACGTCTTGCCACTGGGCCATTATGCTACCTCCACTAGTTTAAAATGTTTCCGCTCTTCTTCATCAGCCGGACGGAGTTGCCCGCGTTCTTCGACAAAGGCGACATTATCGTCCGGTTGGTCGCTGTTAATAAAGTGCCGGAAGCGTTTTAATTTGGCTTCATCTTCAATCGTGGTAAGCCATTCACAGTGATAGGTATCAATGACATGCTGCATTTGTTGTTCTAACTGCTCGCACAACCCCAGTTTATCTTCAATGACTACCGATTTCAGATAATCCAGGCCGCCTTCCATATTTTCCATCCAGACTGAGGTGCGTTGCAGGCGGTCGGCAGTGCGGACATAAAAACTCAAGAAACGGTCGATATATTTGATCAGCGTGTCTTTATCCAGGCTGGTCGCGAACAAATCGGCATGACGCGGCTTCATGCCGCCATTACCGCAGACATACAAATTCCAGCCGGTTTCTGTGGCGATGATACCGACATCTTTACCCTGTGCTTCGGCACATTCACGCGTACAACCGGAAACAGCAAATTTGATCTTATGCGGTGAACGCAAGCCTTTATAGCGGTTTTCAAGCTCGATTGCCAAACCGACACTGTCATCCACACCATAGCGGCACCAAGTGCTGCCGACACAGGATTTAACCGTGCGCAGTGATTTACCGTAGGCGTGACCCGATTCAAAACCGGCATCAATGAGTTCTTTCCAGATATGCGGTAATTGATCGACCTGTGCACCAAATAAATCCACCCGCTGACCGCCGGTAATTTTGGTGTAAAGCTGGTATTTCTTGCCGACCTGACCCAGGGCAATCAACATATCCGGGCTGATTTCACCGCCGGTGATACGTGGCACAACCGAATAGGTCCCGTCTTTTTGCATATTGGCTAAAAATGTATCATTGGTGTCCTGGAGCCCTAAATGTTCCATCTTCAACACATAGTCATTCCAGTAGGAGGCCAGAATAGAACCGACTGCCGGTTTACAAATTTCGCAGCCTCTGCCTTTACCGTGTTTTTCCAATAAGTCATCAAAGGTTTTGATCTCTTCTACCCTGATCAGGGTAAAAAGATCCTGCCGGGTATAGGCAAAATGCTCACAAATGTTGGTGTTCACTTCAAATCCCTGTTTTGCCAGCTCTGAGTTCATGACTGCTTTGAGTAAGGGCGCACAGCCGCCGCAACCCGTGGAGGCTTTGGTTTCTTCCTTTAATGCGCCGATGGTGGTGCAACCGGCTTCAATCGCCTGACAAACAGCGCCTTTAGTCACATCATAACAAGAACAGATTTGGGCCGCCATGGGCAAGGCATCCGGGCCTAAACCGACCGATTCATCGGAACGGGGCGGTAAAATCAGCGCATCCGGATTTTCCGGCAGTTCAATACCGTTCAGGCAATATTGCAATAAGGTACTGTAACCGGAAGCGTCACCGACCAATACAGCGCCCAGCAATTGCTTTTTATCCTGGCTGACCACCAGGCGTTTATAGACTTCGCTGGCTCCGTTTTGATAGGTATAAACCAGGGCGCCCTGCGTTTTGGCATGCGCATCACCGATACTGGCGACATCAACCCCCATCAGTTTCAATTTTGTGCTCATATCCGCACCGGTAAAGCTGGCTTCATTGCCTGCAAGATCAGCGGCAACAGTGCGTGCCATCGCGTAACCCGGGGCGACCAGTCCGTATATCATGCCATTCCAGAGCGCACATTCACCAATCGCATAGATATCAGGGTCTGAAGTTTTGCATTGATTGTTAATGACTATGCCGCCACGCGGACCCACGTCAAGGGCGCAATCCCGGGCAATATCATCACGCGGACGAATGCCGGCCGAGAATAGCACTATATCGGTTTCCAGTTCTTCGCCGTCGGCAAAGCACATTTTATTCACACACTGCTCACCATTGGTAATAAGGCTGGTGTTTTTGCCCGTATGTACCGTGACGCCCAAATCTTCAATCTTGCGTCTTAGCATAGCACCGCCCGCGTCATCCAATTGAACCGCCATCAGGCGTGGGGCAAATTCGACGACGTGCGTCTTTAAACCTAAATCTTTTAATGCCTTGGCGGCTTCCAGCCCTAACAAGCCGCCGCCGACAACAACCCCCACTTTACCATTTTTAGCCGCTGCTGCCATGGCTTCAAGGTCTTCAATAGTGCGATAAACCAGGCACTGATCTCTGTCATGCCCCGGTACAGGCGGTACAAATGGATAAGAACCCGTTGCCAGCACCAGCTTGTCATATCGAATAGTGACGCCTTTTTCAGAAACTACGGTTTTAGAGCGGCGGTCAATTTTGGCCGCTTTGTCACCTATATGTATGGTGATGCCATGTGCCTCGAAAAAGCCGGGTTCAACCAAGGATAAATCTTCGGCTGTTTTGCCGGAAAAAAATGCAGAGAGATGGACTCGATCATAAGCGGCTCTGGGTTCCTCGCAAAAAGTAACGATTTCATAGGCTTCATTAACCGGGCTTGCGGCCAGGCTGGCCAGAAAATGCTGCCCCACCATGCCGTTACCAATTACAACTAATTTTTTTTTCATAAAAACCTCTATAGGGTGTGAAATAATCAGGGCAAAAAAAAACGCCTTTCAGCTGATTACTGATGCAATCGCCATTAGACGCCGTTGTCCACTTAGTTCACCTTTGAGCTATAACTCTTGCCCCGTCGTTGGAGCTTGTCTTTTAATAATTAGCAATCTATATGCCTAAATAATAAAACCCATTAAAATTTAAAAAAAAGCCTTATTTATTAATAACAAAGGCTGGTCATTAGTATTTTTTAGATGAGTACAGTTGTGCTTTTTAAGCGTGAAACCGGTATTATCCGATTGTTTTTAGTGCAAAAAATCAATTCTGGTGCGAACGCGATTGTTTTGCCACAGCTCTTTAAAAAAAAGTTTTTTATTCACTGAATTTTAAACCATGAACTGTTTGGCTAAATACCTACTGGGAAATGAGTGGATAAAGCAGAACTATGGCCACAAGTGAATCAATACCTACAATGCTTAACTATTGGTAACAAGGCGTTATTCTCGAATCATCCATCACATCACGCACCAAAATATCCAATGCTGCATTTTAATGGTGCGCTTAAATCTGGAAAATCTTCTGTTTGCAAAATTCAAGATCTGACCCTTCCTTCGGGAAACAAGGTTGCCAGATACCGCGCCGGCGGTGGCGAACCCGAGACGCAGTGATCGGTTTTTCCGGACGCCGGGCGCCAGCCAGGATTGGGTGTAGTGTTTTTTGATTGTACCCCAGCGTTTCGAATAATCGGTGTCATTAGGCGGCGGTGTCCAAATGGCGTGCAGATGATCGTGCAGCATTACTATCGCCTCCATCGAGAACTGAGGTCAGCGGTGCAGGCAATCCCGGAATGCCGCCCGAAATAGGATTAGCCAGGGTTAAACTCTTTTGATGGATAGTGAAGAGTGATGAATTTCAATTATATCCGATTATATCTAAGAAATTAACCTTCATTTATGGTAACTTCTCATTACCCACAGGTAGCCGCAGCCCGAATCAAATCAGATAACGGTGGAATATTGCTTTCGCCAAACAACCTATCCTTAAGATAATGCCAAAACGAAATCTTGT
>JBBQCU010000266.1:0-5570 GCA_038319065.1 Methylococcales bacterium | reverse complement strand
ACAGTTGTGAAAACTCAAGATAACGAGGTCTACCCAGATCATCCGTGCCGGGTTTCAATGCGGAACTGTCCAGTTTCCAATCGTTGCTGGTATTGGGCCGGACCTTGGGTAAAGTGATTTTATCGGGGCTTAAGTCCAGGGTTTTTTCCATGCCAATCGCCATGAGATATTGGGTGATCCCGGCGCGCAATTTTTTAAACGTTTCATTATGGTTTAAGGCTGTTCGGTCGCGCGGCCGCTCGATATTGATATGAAAATCCGGACCAAACGTGGCATCAGGACCAGGGTTTAAAGGGATAACGCGATCCGCCATATAGATAGCTTCATCAACATCATTGGTAATCAGGATGACGGTTTTCTTTTCCTGTTCCCAGATTTGCAGAATTTCATCTTGCAAGTTGCCGCGAGTTAATGCATCCAGGGCGCTGAGCGGTTCATCCAGCAATAATATATCCGGGCTGGCCGCGAGCGCGCGAGCGACATTCACCCGTTGACGCATGCCACCGGATAATTCAGCGGGTTTTTTATCCATGGCCGCACCCAGATTAACCATGCGGACATATTTTTCAGTGTGTGCTTTACGCTGCCCGGCAGACCAATCTTTAAAAATCTCATCAACCGCCAAGGCCACGTTTTCATAGACCGTTAACCACGGCATCAGTGAGTAGTTTTGAAAGACAACGCCGCGGTCAGGGCCAGGTGCAGTAATAGGCTCGCCCTGTTTTAAGACCTCGCCGCTGTCTGCCTGAATCAAACCGGCAATGGTTGAAATCAACGTGGTTTTTCCGCTGCCGGAAAAGCCGACGATGGCGATAAATTCACCTTCTTTAACCGATAAATTGATGTTGTTGAGAATGGCTGTTTTATCCTTGCCTTCACCATAAGCTTTACAAACATTTTTTAATTCCACCAAGGGCAGGTAAGGATCATTTGATGGCGGAGGCTGATTGGCGTTGGCGTTAATATCAACGAGTTTAAGTTTTACGGCTGACATAATAGGCCCCTGATTAAAAATCGCTTCCAAAAGCGAAAACTTTTTGCAATGACTGCATGATGCGATCCAGCACAAAACCGATAATACCGATGGTAAATACGGCGACCATGATTCTGCCCAGTGAATTTGAACTGCCGTTTTGGAACTCATCCCAGACGAATTTTCCAAGCCCCGGGTTTTGTGCCAGCATTTCCGCGGCAATGAGCACCATCCAACCCACCCCCAGTGATAAACGCATGCCGGTGAAAATAAAAGGTAAGGCGGACGGTAAAATGATTTTCTTGATTTGGGTAAACCAGCCTAGACGTAATACTTTCCCTACGTTAACCAGATCTTTGTCAATCGACGCTACGCCAACCGCTGTATTGATTAAGGTCGGCCAAAGCGAACAGAGCGTGACGGTAATGGCCGATGTCAAAAAGGATTTCTCAAACCATGAATCTTCCGTGGACACATAAACAGCGCTGACAACCAGCGTTACAATAGGCAGCCAGGCTAAGGGCGATACCGGTTTAAAGATTTGGATCAACGGGTTGATCGCAGTATTAAAAACCGGACTCATCCCGCACAGAAGACCCAGGGGCACGGCAATCAACGTGGCAATGACAAAGCCTGCAAAAACCGTGTACAGACTGGTGAAAATCTTGTCCAGATAAGTAGCTTGACCGTTATACGAGCGGGCTTTAATTTCAGCCGCCGGATTTTCCGCCAGTGTTTGGCTGTTGCGTTCTTGCTGGCGTTGATAATACTTGGCTTCTTTCTCTCTTTCCGCGAAATGCTCTGCCAATAAGCCACTGGCCTCATGCCAAACCGCTACAGGGCCAGGTATGGCGCCCAGGCTCGTGTTGACTTTGGCCGCCGAAACACTCCAAAGACCCAGAAACAGGATGAAGGCGATAATGGGCACGCCCATAATCAGAAATAGCTGACGGGTCTGTTGTGCAGGGTTTTCACCCGCCGCTATTTTTACCAAAGGAACAAACCAGGTTAAGCCGGTTATATTTAAAAATTTGATGATTTGATTGTGCATGTTTGGCTCCTAAAATTTCACCGAGTGTACTGATGGGGTCATTTTTGCATCCCAATAAACGATTAGTTCATCTGTTGTTTTGCACTCCGTTGCTTCTCTAAATAGTTTGATATCCGGCGTCAGCAGGCGAGACAACCGAAATAAACACCAGCGGTTCTGGGTTATCGTTAAATACCCCATGGACTTCGCCGGTATGGGCTACAACGATATCACCTGCCATAATTAGTTTGGTGGTTCCATTATTATCCGGATAATAGTGGCCCACGCCTGCCAACAGGATCCAGGTATCCTGCCCCTGAGGGTGAATATGCAGGGGAATTTTCTGCCCCTGCTTTATGTACCAAATCACTACCACCGCATCTTTGGATTGAGTTATAACTGAACGAATCGGCTCACCGTCAGTCGGTTGGAAAAAATCGCTACTGCTAAATATTCTCGACGTTGTCATGTTTACCTTTCCCCCTAAAAACACTGACCTTTAAGACTCATTTTAAATACGGGTATAGGCCGGAATAAGCCCATCCAATTGGTTCGCCGGGCGGGCATTCCCGGCATTTCGAACTACCCGATAGGTAGGGGGCAATTCCTTGTGGTTGCCCAAGGTAGACAAAAACACCTGCCCTTAATCAACAACCTTGCCGCCCACTACTTTTTGTTTGCCTTTAAGACCGATTGGGAATTTGGTCAGATATTCATTCGGTTTAGTCCCGTCAAAAACAATACCGTCAATGAAATCAGCCTGAGCCGGTTTAAAGCCCGTTTCCTTATCGGAAGCGAAGTCGCTGGCTTTGGCCTTGCCTTCTGCAATAAGCAACTTAGCCGCCGCCATGTAAAGATCAGGGCGGTACACTTTCTTGGCAGTTTCCATAAACCAGGCGTCAGATTTCTCTTCATTGATTTGTCCCCAACGGCGCATTTGGGTTAAATACCATATCGCATCACTATAATAGGGATAGGTTGCGTTATAACGGAAAAATACGTTGAAATCCGGTAAAGCTCGTTTATCGCCTTTTTCATATTCAAAAGTGCCGGTCATACTGTTAGCGATAACATCATAGTCAGCGCCTACATATTGCTTTTGAGACAGCATTTCTGCGCCTTCTTTACGGTTTTTGTTGTTCTCCGCATCCAGCCACATTGCTGCAAGAATCAAGGCTTTAATTATTGCTAAATGGGTATTGGGATTTTTGTCAGCAAATTCTTTGGTGACCCCAAAAACTTTTTCAGGGTTATTTTTCCAGATTTCATGATCGCTGATGACGGGAACGCCAATACCTTTAAAGACGGCTTGCTGATTCCAGGGTTCACCCACGCAATATCCGGCAATGGTGCCTGCCTCCAGGGTAGCCGGCATTTGCGGTGGCGGCGTTACCGACAGCTTGGCGTCAGCATCAATCTGACCTGAAGTGTCTTCCGGAGGTGCATAATAGCCAGGCTCAATACCACCGGCTGCCAGCCAGTAACGCAGTTCATAATTATGTGTTGAAACAGGAAAAACCATCGCCATGTTGAATGGTTTGCCTTCGCTTTTATATTTTTCAACGACTGGTTTTAATGCATCGGCTTTAATGGGGTGTGCCGGTTTTCCGTCTTTCATCGGTATCTGCGGTTTCATTTGCTTCCAGATATCATTGGAGACGGTAATGGCATTACCGTTTAAATCCATGCTGAATGCAGTAATAATGTCCGCCTTGGTACCAAACCCAATCGTTGCGCCGAGGGGCTGTCCTGCCAGCATGTGCGCGCCGTCCAGTTCACCATTGATGACACGGTCCAGTAAAACCTTCCAGTTGGCTTGTGATTCAAGTTGCACAGAAAGGCCTTCATCCTCGAAATAACCTTTTTCATAAGCAACCGCTAAGGGAGCCATATCGGTTAATTTGATAAAACCTAATTTCAGATTTTCTTTTTCCAGCTTCTCAACGGCACCCACACTGGATGCAAAACTTAATGTTGTAATTGCGGCAACAGTAGAGAGCGCTATGAGCTTTTTTTTAATAGTAAATGTCCTCAATTTTTTCATAATGGCTGTATCCTGTAATAATATTTAAGGCAAAAAAAAACGTCTAAAAACCGAGTGTCAATTACGACACAACGATTTAGTAGACGCCTTTGTCTGGTACTCAACTTTGAGATTGAAATTGCGGCTCCAGCATTGGAGCTTCTGTTAAGGTTATAGCATTAGCTGTGCCAAATTATTTAAATCGCTATTATTATTTACAATATATTAATAATTATAGTGGTCTATAAGATTATTTCGGAAATGGAATTAGCGTTGAAAGCAACAATCAGGATCAAGGTGGGATAATGCTGTGCTCTAGGAATGTGCGATAGTTACATTGTATTGCACCAAACAAGAACTGTTTGGATGGGTCAAAATTAAAACAAAAAACTGACAATCGCTTTTAATCGGCCTTTTTCTATGACGGGTATGGCTAACATACTGCTCAAGCTATCCAGTTCGGGATTGTAATCAGGCTCATGATTGCCGCTGATGACAGGCATGCCGGTCAGCCAGACACGACCGAGCGCGCCTCTACCTTTGTTAATAGTAATTGTTTCAAATATTTCTGCAAGGTCATTGTTGTTTTTACTATAACCCCGTTGGCAGATGAGTTGTTTACCTTGTGAGTCTGGTATCCAAATTTGAATCCGTTTAGCAATAGGTGTAGATTTGGCTGAAAGAAAGGTCATGATGTAGGACTGTCCGGGATTGCCGGAAAGAGGTATGCCAATACCCATACTAATGCCCGCCTGTTGTGCGTCATTGGCTCTGATGAACGTATCTGCCTTGTTTATGTCATCGACAAGAACCGGCATCCCGGTTTCCCACGCCAGTCCAGCCAGTCCCTGACCTTTAGGTATGCTGATTTGTCTGGAAATAGCTTCAAAATGTTGCAGTGTGCCGTAATAACCATCCATAACGTTAAGCTTATTTTTCGAAACCGTATTATTGCGCCAAACCTCGATAGCACCGGCATGTTCATCATTATCGCCACATAAAAAAACGACAACCGCCATCAAAAAGTCACCGGAAAAAATGGGTATTGCAATACCGCAAGTCAAGCCTGCCTTTTCAGCGGCGGCAGTCCGCTTAAAGTAGGAGTGTTCAAACCTGGACAGCACTATTGGATGACCGGCTGCCCAAGCCTTGCCGGGTAAACCCTCATTGTAAGCAAACTTTTGTTGTTCGCTGTCTGCTTTAAATTCGATCAGCCCGCCATATAAACCAGAGCCAAATTCCAACTGGGTGCGTTCTTTGTCCGGAATCCATATTTCGGTGACTTTGATAAATGTTTTCATAGGTTTTGATTCAGTTAGGGAGTTTTTATTTAAACAGTTCCGACATGGCAATAACGTTTTTAGCCATTTCACCCAGGGTAATATTTCTATCCATCGCCAGTTTTCTAAGCGTATGGTAAGCCTCGTCTTCGTTAAAGTTTTGAGTTTTGATTAAAATGGCTTTAGCACGATCGATCTGCTTTCGGTCTTCAAGTTTTGCACGCGCTTCTTCTAGGGCATTATTTATAGATTGCTGATATTTGA
>JBBQCU010000265.1:0-5573 GCA_038319065.1 Methylococcales bacterium | reverse complement strand
ACTTTCATTCGCCGCTCTCATGGGACTTTCTTGCCATCAATACTTACTTGATGTCCAGCACCATGTATCTGTTTCTACCGCTTATCCCAGATCTGGCAATGGCGCGAGACCGCTCAACAGGATGGCGCAAAGTACTCTATCGGATTCTGGCGTTAGGTTTCCGGGGTACTGAAGGCGAATGGACTCACCTGCGCTTTGCAATGAACCTGTTTGCCTTTGCCATTTTGCCAGTCATGTTCTCTGTGCACACGATCGTTTCATGGGATTTTGCAGCTGCCATGCGTCCGGGCTGGAGTTCGACCATTTTTGGACCGTATTTCATCGTTGGTGCGCTGCAGTCCGGTATTGCGGCAGTCGCCATGGTGCTGATCGTGGTACGGGCTTCAATGAAAAATATGAAATATTTCATTCGCCCCGAACATCTGGATGCAATTGGCAAGTTAATGTTGATTATTTCGATGGGCTGGGCTTATTTCTTTTTCAATGATTACCTGGTTCAGTGGTATAACGGCGATAAATGGACCGACATCCTGCTCCACTTCCATGAAGAAGGTCCGATTGGTTGGATGTGGTATGCCATGCTAATTTTCAATGTCGCCATTCCATTTATGACGCTCTGGAATAAGAAGATTCGCCGCAACCCGGCAGCATTATTCACCATTGGGTTCTTGATAAATGTAGCCATGTGGTTCGAACGTTACATTATCATTCCCACCTCGCTTAGCATTAACCGCTTCCCGTTTACTTATCAATTCTATAAACCTGCTGTCGAGATTCCGCTCAGCATTGGTACTGTCGCACTATTTGTACTGCTCTACATGCTGGCTTCACGAATCATTCCACTAGTACCAGTTTGGGAAGTACAGGAAGGGCAGATGGCTCACAGTTTGCGTAAGTACGGCAAGGAAACAGTTATTACCGTCAGCGATTTGGACTGAGGAAGAGGAGATCAAAATGAGTGACAAAACAATGCTCCTGGCCTTGTTCCCAGATATTGACCCTGCTGCGCAAGCCGTTGAGAAACTACGCGAAATTGGGGTGACAGACGAACATATGAACATCATCTCTGGTGTTCCTATCACCGAAGGGATGATGGGGCGCCCTAAACAGCCCAGTAACGTGCCGCGATTGGCTCTAGGCGGGGCAATCGGAGGGCTGGGCGTCGGAGCCCTGCTGGCATTCTATACACCTCTGGCTTACCCCCTAAACGTTGGTGGTCAGCCTCTCATTCCCGGCCCTCCCAGTATCGTAGTGATCTTCGAAATGACCATGTTGGGAATGTTGATCAGCACCTTTCTGGGCGTTTTCCTCGACAGCCGTTTTCCATCTTACGAGCCAAAACAATACGTAGCCGAAATCTCCGACGGCAAGATCGCCATCTTGATCGAATGCCAACCGGATAAAGAAACCGAAATTGAAGCCGCAATGACCAGGATTGGTGCGGAGTCGGTCAAGCATGCGGAGGCGCATACCTTATGAGCTTCTATCAGCGTCTTTTAGTAGTCATTGCTGTGGCAGCGCTGCTGCTAGGCGTATTGACCATCTTTTCTTACGACATTGTCAAACTCGATTGGATCAGTTTCATGGAGATCCAAGCGTCCTTCAAGCCGATGGAAGATCCCCTGCCGGTTGCGGCCCGATCCATTCCGATCGAAGGCGCTGCCTATGTTTCAGGCCAGGGCGCACCGGCCAACCCTGTAACTGCGGATGCTCCATCAGTAGAACGCGGACGCATCCTGTACAGCGTGACCTGCATACAATGCCATGGCCCCAAAGCAGATGGCAATGGTGTCATCGGTGGGGCTTTGCTCTTTCAACCGGCTAATCTGACTGCTGATATAGTTCAAAATAAACCGGATGGAGCGCTCTTCCTGACAATTTCAAACGGCATCCAGGGTACCGGCGGGCAGATCCACATGCCTGCATTGAATGAAAACCTGACAGTTCGCGATCGTTGGGATGTGGTCAATTATCTTCGCAGCATCAAGTCGACGGACACACCAAGCCCGACGCCAATGCCCTAAATGGAGTCTTCCATGAAAGATAGCACCAAGAAGATTATTTTCGCTGTTCTGGTTGGACTCCCAACGCTCATGATAGTATGGATATTCAGCCTGTATTTCTTTGGTTGTGGCACCACCAACACTTGCACCGGTATTCCACAACCTGATCTAACACCCATACCCACTCTAATAGCCGCCACGCTGCCCGCGCAAAAAGTGGGCGCGGAAGCCGCCGCAGCAGCTCCCAAATGTCAAATAGCGGCATTGGATTTGATCGGTGCCTGGGTGACCGCCGGCTATAAAGAAAATGACCCCTTCAGCTTCACAGATGCCAAGGGCGCAAACTGTACGGGCACTTTTAAAGGTGATGTGCAAAAGCTGTTTGTAACGCCAAACTATTGGTATGACGGTGCCCCGGCCTGCACTACATGTCACTATGCCAATATTGCTTTAGCCACAAAAAATATGGATTTAAGCAGTTATGCTGGAATCTTAGCGGGTTCCAACCGTTTAAATAATGCCCCCAAAGGTAATGACAGACTTGGCGGTGGATATTGGGCTAATGCGCTCCTTCACCATTTGCTTTTTGCCCCGGATGGCAAAACTACGATCGGCCGCCCCCCCATGCCGCTTGGCCGCCCAGCCAGCGTACCTGCCAGCGGACCAGTGATTAGCGCAGGCTCACCATCGGGCGGTACGGCAGCATCTGTTACTACGCCCGCAGCTGCCGCGGATGGTACTGCTGTTACTCCGACTCTGACAACATCAGCGGCAACCCAGACAGCGGGAGCAACTGCCGCAGAGGGTGCAGCAAACACCCCAACCCCGGCTGCCTCATTGGCAACCCAGACAGGGGAAGCTCCGAGCGCTCCCGGAATACCTCGCCCATCCAACCCTGGCGGTGCCGGATTAGCAATTACTTTAACAGGTGATATTAAGTCGGGAGAACAAATCTTCGCCCAAAACTGCACTGCTTGCCATGCTTCAAAGGGAACTGGCGGAATACAAAACCCGGGTTCTACCGATGGAACTGTTCCGGCCTTGAACCCGATCGATGAGAACATTAAAAACGCAAATTTCACGACATTTGTCTATAATATCGACTTATTTGTCGAGCATGGTTCAACCCCTCAAGGTACTAGCCCCGAGTTGGTAATGACCGATTGGGGTGATTCTGGCAAACTTTTGCCTCAACAGATTGCAGATGTGATTGCTTATGTGATCAGCCTTAATAAATAATCGCTGAAACCTGTAATACAACAAGAAAGGGCTGTCGAATTTTTGGACAGCCCTTTCTTGTTACTTAAGGTACGGGATCGACTCTATGATGCGTAACGCAGATACTTCTCAGTTGCATTCCCGAGATCGGAATATTCTCCGCGGTATTCTTCCGGCAGCAATTTTGCAAGTTGATACATCATTTCATCTGCCATTTGTTGACGGATTTCTTTCGTGACGCGTTCGCCGTGGGCATCCAGATAGAAAATCGGGCCAACGCGGATGGAGAAGTTCGTGCGCTTGAAGTGTTTGACATTACTGCCAAAATTTTCACCACCCCAGTGGGCGATTGGCTGTAAGGGTGCCCCACTGTGCAAACCGATCATGGCGACACCACCGTGTGCTCGCAACAATTTCCCTTCACGGCTGCGGGTACCTTCAGGGGAAATACCGAGGATAAAACCATTTTTCAAAACATCCAAGGCTTTGCGCATCGCGACCATATCCGCTTCACCTCGACGAATAGGGATAATTTCCCACAGCGTAAAGACCCAATTGAGAAACCAGTTATCCCAGGTTTCAACCTTGGCAATGGCCGACAATTTTTCTCGTGGTTGAAGTTGAGTATATAAAATTGGTGCTTCAACCATACCTGTATGATTGGTGTATGTAATCAAAGGTCCTTTTAGAGGGACTTTCTTTATTTCTTTAGCATCAATCCGGCACATCACATCCAGGCCAAGCTTGCAGCCATACGTTACAATCCATTTCATTACATTCATATTCGGGCACCTATCAACTAAAGTTGGCTCGGAACGATTTCTTCATCCAGAGCATTTCCATCTCACAAATAACTTTACCATCCATTTGAACCTGCAGCATCCCTTGCAAAGTCCAATTGCCGCCAGCACAGACAACTACATCGTA
This sequence comes from Methylococcales bacterium, assembly GCA_038319065.1. Classification (GTDB taxonomy): domain Bacteria; phylum Pseudomonadota; class Gammaproteobacteria; order Methylococcales; family Methylomonadaceae; genus Methylobacter_C. The sequence goes on along the minus strand of JBBQCU010000265.1, from coordinate 1,425 downwards.
GCCTTGCCATACAGCATATTCTGACAGCTCAGAAGCATGCATGGGTTAGCTGTCTTTTCCCAGGACGAAATTCATCTCAAATTTTTTGAACATCTGCTCGATCGATGGAGTAAACTTTGCACCCTCGCCATGACCAGAGGTTGGATTGACAATGACAGAATATTTCATGTGACTACTCTTGCTTCCGATAAAAAATATAGATGCAGAAACTGTAAAGATTTAACTGGAAATAATTTCCAAATGGGCGGGCAGCAATTCCATGGATAGGTTTTGACCAGCGTAGCACAACATCTCACCGTCCGCATGAGCAGGGAAATCTCCATCAAGCGCACAAACGATAACCTTTTTCGCCTGACGCATTTTTATCTCTGGCTGACCATCCTGAGAACCTTTCAGGAAATGAGGGATCAGGCCGAATATGCGGGCTTTCGATGCAGTCTCGCAAATGCAAAGATCGAAAACGCCATCATTGGTTTTACTGGTGGGCGCCATTTGAAAACCTCCGCCCATGCGCTTGCCATTCATGACAGAGACCATTAACGAACGTTGAATAATTTCTTCATCGTCAATCATGATACTTAATTTCGGGGGAGTGTAATATAAAAATACCGTGGCAAGAACACCGATGAGATAGGCTGGCAGGCCGCGCGTCCAGCGCACTTTGGCAGCGGCGGTTCCAACCGCGGCATCAAAACCAATGCCAATACCATTGCCGAAATAACGGCCTTCAGGAAAGTCGCCACCTTTTACAAAACCTAAATCGATCTTTTTACGTTTGTTGGTAATAAGGACACTCAGGCTGTGTTCAAGATCTGTAGGGATGCCCAAGCCTCCTGAGAAGTCATTTCCGGTACCAATCGAAATAACCCCAAAAGCAGTGTGGGTGAAACCATCGCTGCGGGCCTTCATCAAACCATTCAGGGCTTCGTTGATCGTCCCATCACCGCTGGCACAAACAATTACATCGTAACCTTCACGAGCGGCTTGCTCTGCTAACTCGGCAGCATGCCAGACCCGCTCCGTGCGCACAAGTTTATAATCCAATCCGGCCAACTTAAGCCGTTCTTCAATAGCAGGGACAGAACGTTCCCCCAGTCCTCGTCCACAAATAGGATTAACAATTATAAAATAGCGCATTTTATTCTCCAGTGGGGCGTAGTTTATCATAGAATAGAACACGCTTTTAAGAAAAAAAGCACGGCATTTACCGTGCTTTCTTTTTCTACATTCTACATCAAAATGTTTTACGAATGGGCAAACTGATTGAAAATATTGTTCTATTGGTTTCGCTTTATCTCGTAATGTGGAATTCGGTGATAAGTGGGACCGCTGCCCAACATATTACCGAGCGCCGCGGCCAATTCATCCATCGTGTATGTGTCTTCGTGGGAGAGGATAGCTTGCATTTGTTTAAGGCGTTTGCAT
>JBBQCU010000264.1:0-5585 GCA_038319065.1 Methylococcales bacterium | reverse complement strand
TGGAAGCCGTTCGTGCTGAGCTTGTCGAAGCATGAACGGCTTCCACACGCTCACCCATCCGGTGAGCATACCAAAACCCCGGCCCACCCCGACAAGCTCTGGGCGAACGGGATTATGGTATGCTCAACTGCGGTTTTTAGGCTGATGCAGGTGTTTTTGCGTCAGCGCCGTTAATTTCGCTTTTAACCAGCAGACGGGCTTCGGTAAAGGCATCGATTAGCTGCCGGGCTGCCTCCGTTTGGCCAATCAGGGCAAAATCGGCCCGTTTACGTGTCGCGACGCCGCGCTCCGGATCGACCGTGACCAGTTCGGCAAATACTTCACCCAAAGCATTTTGAGCCTCTTTGTCGAGGTTATTGTAGGGTTGCTCTGCATGGCGGGCGATCGCCTGGTTGACCCGGCCTAAACGATCGTATGCGTCCCAAGTCAAGGTGGTGGACGGCGCACAGGCCAGGTATAGTTGTTCCAGCGCAAACGCCATTAGCGCCAGCGCCCCGGAACCGGTGCCGGTATCGCGTAGAATCTGTTCTATCAAACCGGATTCTATTTGCAAGCCTGCTGCTTTGGCGGGTTCATCAATCATTTGCCAAAGCGCGGAAATCTCCGGCGAAGACAAATGCCAGGCGCCGGTATTAATGAGCCGGGTCAGTGCCGCATAGTTGAGACAGTGTTCGTGGAAGTCGGCGCGTACCGTCAGGATGATACGTAGATACGGGCTTTGTACGGCTTTTTCCAGCAGGTTGATAAAGCGTTGCCGGTGACAGTCGGCCACCAGGGTAAATAGCTCTTCGAACTGATCGATAAATAAAATCAACTGCCCGGTAGCTGGATTGTGAAATAGGTATTTTTCTGCCATTTCATCGATATTGCCGCGCTTTTGCAACTGCGTGGCGATCTCGCGTGGTGTCAGCCCTGACTTTTCAAGGGTTGGCTTTAACGCGACAGACAAAGCCATAAAAGGATCGTCACCGATTTCGCCCGGCGTAAAACGTAGCCACTCCCAGCGCTCACCGCCGGTTATTCCGGCAAGTTTTGGCAAAACACCGGCACGCACCAGCGATGATTTTCCCGATCCGGAAGCACCGATGACCGCCAGGAAACGATTGTTGCTCAAGATATCGAGCAAGGTATGGACTTCCGGTGTGCGCCCGAAAAATAGTTCTGACTCATCTTCGGTAAAAGCGCGCAAACCTGGAAAGGGTGATTTTTGATTCAGCTTCGTTGCAGGTGGTTTGTCAGCCGGGACTTTGGATTGGAGGATAAGCTGGGCACGTTCCAGCAATTGTTCGCGAATTTTTAGAAACAATCGTTTACGTTCGCCTTCCTCTCGAAAGTGTTCTTCGATCGTTTGGTCGCCAACCGGCAAAAACTGCCGGCTTGCCAGCCAGTCGTTCCGCTTCCAGTCGCAGGGCGATAAAATGACCGGAAACAAATGCTTGGTCCCGGCTAGAAAGTTTTCAATTTCTACATTGCGGCAATAATCGGAATCCAGAAAATCCTGACTGACCAACACCAAGGCGATATCGCAGCTTTGAATGTGATTTTTGATCTCCTGATCCCACAGTTCGCCTGCTTTGAGTTCACGGTCCGTCCAGAATTCGATGTCATCCCGTTCCAGACCTTTCAGAAAACCGAATAAGGGGTCTTTTTCCAGATAGCGTGCATCCTGGTGGCTATTACTGATGAAAATTTTTATGGGTGTATTCATGCTGACCCCAATCTGTTTATTCTTTCTGCTCTTGCGAATCCAAAGCCGGTTTATTGGTTGGCAGGCGCCGTTTACCGATGTTTTTCTTATCCCTGTGACGTATTTTTACTTTTTCCGCAACTGCTTTTTTAGGCTCTGTTTTCTTTTTAACGCCGGCCGCTTTTCCGGATGCTTTGAGTTTTTTGGGGCCTTTATATTTTCCTTCCAGCTCTTTAATAATCCGGCGTTTGAATTTTTGCTTCAAAAAACGCTCAATACCGGACATTAAATTCCATTCAGTGCTTTTTACCAGGGCGATTGTCAGTCCCAGTTCGTCGACCCGGCCAGTGCGGCCTATACGGTGAATATAATTGATGCCGTTTCTGGGGACATCAAAATTGATAACCAGGTTGATGCCTTTGATGTCCAGGCCGCGTGCGGCAAGCTCTGTGGCGATCATGATGTTAACCTCACCGTCACGGTAGAGTTCCATCATGCGGTTACGGTCTTTTTGATCCATTTCGCCATGCAGTACGCCGACCCGGAGTTTTTGTCCCCGCAACGGGCCCCGAAGCGCATCGGCCTGAATTCTGCTGTTGGTGAATACCAGCGCTTTGTCGTAGGTTTCATTAAGCAACAACCAGGCTAACAGTTTTTGTTTATGATCATTATCGTCTGCCACTATCATTTGCTGCTCGATGTTGCGGTGCCCATCGTGCAATGTATTTAGGGCGACTATTTCATGATTTTGCAGCACCTTGTCAGCCATTTTAATAACGCCAAAATGCGTTAGCGTGGCCGAGAACAGCAAGGTTTGTCTTTGGGGGTTACAGCTTTTGGCGATGGTCAATACATCTTCACTAAAGCCCATGTCCAGCATACGATCGGCTTCGTCCAGAATCAGGACTTCAAGATGTTTGAAGTTTGGCGTTTCCTGTTCCATCAGTTCCAGAAGACGTCCCGGCGTCGCAATAACTATTTCGGTATTTTTCCGGAGCATGTTTTGCTGTAGCCTGAAGTCATCGCCACCGGTAATGATGCCTGCTTTAAGGTCAGTGAAATGCAGTAATAGCTGACATTGTTTGAAAATCTGTTGCGCCAGTTCGCGGGTGGGCGCAAGGATGAGTGCGCGTGTGCCGGATTTTTCGGAGGGTAGAGTAAGCAGATGATGCAGTGTGGGTAATAGAAATGCCGCTGTTTTGCCGCTGCCCGTTTCGGCACTGACCAGTAAATCTTTATGCTCCAAAGCTAGCGGAATGGCCTGTTGCTGCACTGGTGTAGGTTGCTCAAAGCCAAGCTTGCGGACTGCCATGAGCAGGGGTTCGGCCAGTGATAAACCGGCAAATAATGGCGGGGTGTCTGTTGGATTAGGCTGCATGAATCTTGAGTAGTTGCTGCGCTTACGCGGGTGATGAATTGCGAATATACGCGGTCATTATAAACTTTTTGCTATCAGGGTTATGATTTAAATCACTCAGCATTGCTAATCGGGTTTTTGCTGTTAAGCTTAGCTAACTTATTTTTTCAACACGCAACAGGGTAGAAACAATGATACCTATCAGAGATACCGCGCCATGCACTTCAATACCCTATGTCACCTGGGGAATCATGGCGGTCTGCATTGGCATTTTTATCGGCATGAAATTAATGCCGGATCAGGCAGCTATCATTATACTTAATCGTTTCGGCATGGTGCCTATTCGTTATTCAGGTTTCCATTCCGGTTTCCCTTCTGATGGCTATTTACCATTTTTGACCAATTTGTTTTTACATGCGAGTTGGACGCACCTGATTGTGAATATGTGGTTTTTGTGGATTTTTGCCGATAATGTCGAAGACAGAATGGGGCGGCTCCGGTTTTTAATTTTTTATTTAGTGTGCGGGGTTTTTGCGACAATCCTGCAATGGTATTTTGATCCTATGCTTGATATTCCGGTTATTGGCGCTTCGGGCGCGATAGCGGGTGTGTTGGCGGCTTATTTTTTTCTGTATCCGCTTGAAAGAGTTGTCGTGTTTTTTCCACCGTTAGTGTTTCATGTTCCCGCTATCACTTTTTTAGGTTTGTGGGTCTTGTTACAACTGCATAATGCAACGACCTCGGTCATTTTTGAGGGTACTAAGATAGACGTGGCCTGGTGGGCTCATTTAGGCGGTTTTGTTGCCGGGTCTATTTTGTACAGGTTTTTCCTTATAGACAAGAAAAATGAAGTAATTTGATAGCTTTCAGGTATAATTTTTAGTTTAAAAAAAGCGCGGCTTTTTGACAAGAATAACCGCAATCAGTAACTTTTACTGATTAAAAAGGCCTCTTAAAGTTATCAGGAAATAGAAAGTAATTATGAAAAAAGTTAATGTTGCGTTGGTAAGGTTAGTTCAGTTTGTGGTTTTTGTACTGTTTACATTCATGGTAATAGCCTATTTCGGTGCCATGGTTTTACTGCCGCTGGATGCCATTGCATTGCTTATAAAGCTGACGGGTCTTTTTGGCCTTCATGGTTTTATCGGGGCATTGATTGCCATTCCGGTTGTTGGTTATTTATGCTTGATTGTTTACAAAACGCCCGGACTTTGCAAAATGGTTGTTGATACAGGCGTTGATCTGGTCAAGACTGGTAAATTAAGAGTTGAAGCGTTTAATGAGATAGTTGATACGGTAAAAGTATAAACATTGTTAACTCTGGAGAAGGGTGTGCCGATTCCGGCCCACCTTTTTTTATGCCTGATAGACTTTCAAAAAACGAACCCGGCAAAGCTTTTCCGCATTTTATGAATCGGCACTAGCTGAAAATGCCATTGATAAAAGCTGAAATATGTCCTATTTCCTCACTACAGACTGAGTGCGCCATCAGGTAATCATGCCATTCAATGTTATAGTCCAAGGCTTGAAGTGCATTAAATACGGCTTTGCCCGATTCTATTGCAACCACTGAGTCCAGTATGCCATGAGCCATAAATATGGGGGTGGCTTTGTTAGCGGCTGAAGGTTCAGTTTTTAATTGTTCAAGGGTAGGGAAATAAGTCGACAGCGCAATAATTCCAGCCAGCTTATGCGGGAAATTAAGCCCGGCATGAAGCGCAATGACACCCCCTTGAGAAAACCCGGCTAGTAAAATATGTTCAGATGGAATGCCTTTATCCATTTCCTGCTCAATAAGCTGTACCAGCAGTTTTGCTGATTGGTAAATACCTGCTATATCAACTTTGCGTTCCAGTGACATTTCCAAAACATCGTACCAGGCGCGCATATGCATTCCACCATTAACCGTGATAGGCTGAAGGGGCGCGTTGGGAAAAATAAAGTGGATATTAGGCTCTGTGTTTAAATGCAGTTCGGGAGCAATGCCTTCAAAATCGTGCCCATCCGCACCTAATCCATGTAGCCATATTACAGAATACTTGTGAACTGATTCAGGCTGAATTTCTATTGTGCTAAGTTCAGAATGCATGGGTGTTTTCCATAAAATTAATAAAATTAATGAGGTTGTTTTTGCTAAATGTTACTCCCAAAAATTGCCATCGCATTTGGGCAAGTCAGGATTCATAAAATCCCAAGGCTGTGCATCAACGACCCACATATCTTTCTGAGGTTTAAAGATAGCTGGGTTATCAAGAGTTGCGGCAGCGACAGGCCTTAGTTTATTAAATTTACTGTTTCTGCCAAACAAAGAGGTTCCACATTCAGGACAAAAAGCACGATATAGAGTGTTACCACTCGCTGCAAGGGTCGGATATTCCTTATAGTGACCGGTTATGGCAAGGGCGGTAGCAGGCACAAATATGAGGGCTAAATAAGGAGCACCTGTTGCTTTTTGACACGTTTTGCAATGGCAGTTTATACAAGCGACAGGATCAGCTGAAATTTCATATCTGACCGTTTCGCAAAGACAACCACCGGTTA
>JBBQCU010000263.1:0-5612 GCA_038319065.1 Methylococcales bacterium | reverse complement strand
TCTCGCTTTCCAGTACATCCAGGATGGTAATGTCTTCTTTAAGTAGTTCACTTAAAAACCCTTCAAGTATACCAAAGTTAGCTTTACTACGCAGTAAGCGTTTTATTTCCCAGTCGAAGGTGATTAGTTTTCTTTTTTTATTCATCACGCACTTCTTTAGTTTTTTGTTTTGGTAGACGGAAACCATGCCATCTCCTTCTTTCAAGAGGTGCTGCATATATTATGAGAATTCGCGATTTTAATCGACAACTAGAACATTACTACCCTTCCATATCGAGAACTACCGGAATATTGTGCAATACATTTTTACGGCATAAAACAACAGGAAAAGTAGTAATTGCTTTGATTTTGTCGAAGCCAAAACAAATATAATCTATTAATTTAAAGATAATTTTTATGGATATGCCGCAGAGTGTGACTTTTTACCATAAATTATAAACAGTGGACAGAATACCAACACTTACCAACATACACGTTATAGAGAGTATCCAGCCAGCGCGAATGTAATCAAGGAAACGATACCCGCCCGGACCATATACCATTAAATTTGTCTGGTAACCATATGGCGTCATAAACTCTGATGAACCAGCAAATGCAATGGCAAGAAAATACGGAGCTGGCTCGGTAATATGCATTAACTGTAAAAGCGAAACCGTAACTGGAAACATGATGGCAACACCTGCTTTATTAGATACAAGCATTGATAATATATTGGTTGCCAGATAAACGATCAGCAATAAAGCTACCGGATGATTTAGCTGTAAAGCCGATTCCATTATTCCTGAAGCAATGGTTGCGTCAAGTCCGCTGTTATGCATTGCTTTGGAAAAAGCAATGGCAAGGTCTAGAACAAAGAATAAATCCAGGTCGAGACCGCTTTTTAATTCAGTATAACGGCCGAATTTAAGTAGGGCAATCAAACACAGGATTAACAGCAAGGCCTTAAAAAGAGTAAAAATTCCAATTGCGCTTAAAACAAATGCCATAACAATTCCTGTTCCCAGCAAAGCACTTTTCAGCAGACTAAAATTGGTAATGTCTCTTAGCCGGTTTATGACAAAAAGGTCATTGGTTGCATTTGCGCGCTCATTAAAATCGTTACCCGTCATCAGCAACAGCAAGTCGCCTTGCTGAAGCGCCAGTTCACCCAGTTTTCCGGGCAGACGCTCACCGTCGCGACTGACAGCTACCACCGATGCATTAAATAAGGCACGAAAATTAGAATCACGAAACGTTTTTCCTATTAATGAAGATTGTGTTGAGATAATACATTCAACGACGTTGGCTTTTTCTTTTCCTTCTTTCATGATGGACCCTGGAAGAGAAAGGCCTGGGTTTGATTGCAGCAAATCAACAATGGTTGAAGTTTCGCCGGCAAAAATCAGCACGTCGCCTTTCGTAAGTTTTTCAGTTGGCCCAACCGCAGGAATCAGTTCTTCTCCTCTGATAATTTCTGCCAGATATAACCCTTTTAAATTTCTTAAACCGGCTTGTTCAATGGTTTTGTCAATAAGTATTGAATTTTCGGCTATATAGGTTTCAACAATATATTCGCGAAGGCTTTGGTTATAATTATCCAGCAGTCCTTTTCGATCAGGTAAGAATTTCGGCATTATAAAAACAACGTACAAAATCCCCACTAAAGCAACGCCAAAACCTGCCTTAGTAAAATCAAAAAAACCAAGGGGCTTAAACCCTGCTTCGGTTACAAATCCGTTTACCACCAGGTTGGTGGAGGTACCCACCAATGTGAGCGTTCCACCCAAAATAGTTGCATAAGACAGTGGAAGCATTACTTTTGAAGGGGAAATGTCTTTTTGCTGACACCATTGGTAAACATATGGCATAAGAATAGCAACTAACGGTGTGTTGTTAACAAAACCGGAGATACACGTCACCACCACGGATTTCCGGAATAAAAATTTCCGGTAGGTCAATGTCTGAGGAAATAACGATTTAAAAACAACATCCAGCAACCCGCTTTTGCGTAATACATCGCTGATAACCAATAATAAGAGCACGCTTAATAATTGTTCATTAGCAAGGCCTGAGAGCATATCGGCAGAACTAGTAATGCCCAACATAAGAAAAAGAATATTGGCAGCAAGAAAAATAAGCACCGGTTTTGCCCAGTCCATGAAAAATGCCATCATCATTCCGAAAATGGTTATAAGAACAACTACCTGTTGTATTTCAAGATTAAACATCAATAGACTCAATTTCCTGATCTGATATTTTTATACCGGTTACCGGTTGGCTTTAATTTCCTTCATCAGTAAAAATAAAATCAGGTTCGCAGGGCGGTTTCCCTCTCTCAATCGTGACTTATTTTTTGGCTGTTATATCAACCACAGCTGACGATGCCGCTTTCAATTAACCTGGATACGATCTGGTGCACACATTCATGCAATTCCGACCCGCCTGTATTCACGATGATTTCAGGATTTTCTGGCACTTCATAAGGCGATGAGATGCCCGTGAATTCACTAATTTGTCCGGCACGGGCTTTTTGATAGAGGCCTTTAACATCGCGGCTTTCACACACTTCAATAGAACTATCGCAGTAAATTTCTATAAAATCATTGTGACCGAGCATGCTCCTCACACGTTCACGATCCGTACGATAGGGAGAAATAAAAGCGGTAAGCACGATCACTCCAGCCTCCATGAAGAGTTTGGCGACTTCGCCCACGCGGCGAATGTTTTCGATGCGTGCTTCTTGTGAAAAGCCAAGATCACCGCATAAACCGTGTCTTACGTTGTCACCATCGAGCACGAAAGTCCGGCAGCCGCGCTGGTGCAACGCTTCCTCCACTTCATGAGCTAAGGTAGATTTCCCTGAGCCAGATAAACCAGTAAACCAAATCACCGCTCCACGGTGTCCGTTCAGTTGTTCACGTCGTGCTCGTGTGACGGTGGCATGATGCCAGACGACATTTGTTGATGTTAAAACAGCATTTGATTCATTCATAAAGTTGGTCGCGGAATGGAAGAATTGAAAGATAAAAGGGTCAGGGCCATCTGTTTATTGGCATCTTGATGCAGCTTTTTAAACAAAAAGGGGTCAAACACATTTATTTATAGATATCTTGATGCGGATGTTTAGAAATCCACGGTGTGAAGGCAGACTCGATTGATTTCAGCAAGTTGCTTCCTTTCTTAGCCACTCGATCAAATCGCTAACTTCAGAAAAAATGTATTATGTCAGCTTATCCATTAATTTTGGCATCAGATTTGATTAACCAGCTTTAAAAGAAGCCCTGTTATGATGGTCAGTTGCAAGATGCCGACACCTACCACCCAGCGGATGAGTTCGGCCTTTGTTTCCGAAAGTTCTCTTTTGGTTTCCGCACGCAATATTTCCACGTCCTTACGAAGCAATATCTCAAGTTCTTTTATTCGGGCTTCCAAACGGTTTTCAGATTCATGGATATCCCTTTTGATTTCAGCCTCGTGGGTGGCAACATCTTGCCTGGTAGCCAATTGCTTTTCGACTATTTCAGCAATCGCACGCGCTTGCGTTTCAGCCTGTTGCTCGGTGAATCCGCCTGCCTTGAGTTTGGTAGCATAATCCAATGTATCTAATATGATGCTGCTCATGTTCCAATTTTCCTCTTAATGATTGGTGTTTTCAACTCCCAGCAAAAAAAAGGGGTCAGACCCATTTATTTAAAGGCATAATGATGCGCATATTTTAATGCTGTAAAAAGCTGCGTAAATACCATCTTGAAAAATCATTGCTCACTCGCTTTTTGTAAAATTTGGTTAATATCTGCTTCTGACAAGCCTGTCACCTCAGCTATTATCTCAATTGTTGCGCCTTTTCTTACTAAGTTGAAGGCTATATTTTTTGTTGTCTGATTTATGCCTTCAACAATTCCTTCTGCTTTACCCTCTGTTTTACCTTCATTATAGCCATCACCAAAAGATGACTCAAACATGCTGGCTTGATAATGCAAGTCATCTTTATAATGTTAATAGGCTTTTTGTTCGTCTTCGGGCAGATTCATGATACTTAGTTTTTCTTCTGCTTCTTTTAAACCTTTTGTGGTGAAGTTTTCTTTGATCTCTTCATTTTTTAAAAAGTATATCCATTCATCCAGGGTGTCTTTGGCAATGTCGTTAAAACGGTTTATTTTGATCAGGTAGTACTCAGGGTAGAGTGAATCAAAGGTGTCAGACTCGATTGATTTCCGTAAGTTGTTGTCGTAGCCACTCGGTTAAATCGCTATCTTCAGTCAAATCAAAAATTGCTTCTGTCAGGTCTTCCAATTTTTCAACCGGCAATGCTTGTAATTGCCCTAGAGATTGGTTAAGTTCAAACTGAATGCCGAATTTTCGTTTTAATAACCGCGTCGCTCAAGATATGCATTCTTTGACGGCCTTTTTGTCTTAGAAACGTGCATGAAATAACTTGACCATTTATATCCCCTCTCCCGAAGGGCTAATCTATGCACACAATTACAATATACGCAGAATTAGCCCTCTCCGGAGGGGGAGGGTTTTCCTGTTTACATCTAAAATGTGTGAATAGATTAGCCCGAAGGGGGGAGCAAGATGCCTAACTTATTTCATGCACGTTCCTTTGTATTTGTGCCAGTCCAATTATTTCAGCTTCTTCGTTTAGGTAATTGGTTCGAAATACAATGATTTCCTGTTCACTAAGATCAGCATTTTAATCGATAAACTCAACATATTTAAGTTGTTTGTTCGGATTTGTTTCAATTTGTATTAAACCCATATAGTTGCAGTGCATTAAAGAACTGCATCAATACGGTAATAACGGTATATTGTTGTAATGAGTTCTTGGAGTCTCGCCCCTGCCTTGATCTTCATCGCCAAGTCGGCTTCGAAGTAATGAAGACGGTGGGTTTCCACTATATAACCGGGTGATGGTTGCCAGACTGACGCCTGGCACCTGGGCAAGCAGGGTGCGTGAAATATTCAGGGGCTCGCAAGCGAAAGCCTTGCTTAGAACAGCTGCTGCTTCCGGCTTCTGGGTGGTTTTCTGAGCGATTGCCGATATCACAAATATCCTCTCTGAAGAACTAATATCATATAATATTTTTCCATGAACCCAATAACTTCCCGCCTTGTTTCGATCGATATGATGCGTGGCCTCGTCATGGTATTGATGGCCCTTGATCATACCCGCGATTATTTTTCAAATGCGATGTTCAGCCCGACCGATCTTAGCCAAACCAACGCCGCCTATTTTCTTACCCGCTGGATTACCCACTTATGCGCCCCAACTTTTGTATTTTTAGCAGGCACCAGTGCTTTTCTTTCAACCTTACGTTGGAGTTTTTCCAACAAACAATTATCGATTTACTTAATCCAACGAGGCCTGATGTTGATTATTCTGGAATTCACGGTTATTCGTTTCGGATGGTCATTTAATTGGGATTACAGTTATGCTATAGCCCAAGTAATATGGGCATTGGGTTGGTCGATGATTGCATTGGCAGGCTTGATTTATTTTCCACGACCTATTATGGCGGCATTCGCAATCATTCTCATCGTTGGGCATAATTTACTGGATGGTATACGTCTGGAATATTTCGGAAGCATGGGATGGTTATGGACGGTTTTGCACGTACCAGGAACAATAG
>JBBQCU010000262.1:0-5618 GCA_038319065.1 Methylococcales bacterium | reverse complement strand
AAAACTCCCAATGTTTTACAAAGGGAGGAGGGAGTCCAAGCAGAAATAGGGGGATTCTGCTTGTAGATACACGCACTTTTGAATGTAAGCAAGTAAAAATTTTTAGCTGGGGCGCCTTACGATATTGCTGAAAATAGCGGCACCTGCAAATAATACGGTTGAAACTATGAATTCGCCGGAAATAAAACCCAATATACCCGTGATGAACAATAGTCCGATCAAAATATCTTTATAAATACTCATCGTTTCACTCCAATAATGACCGCAAAAGATTAATGAACATCGAACAAATAGATGCATAATCTAAAATAAGCATAAGTTACGCCAAGATTTTACTATCCAATTAATATTTTATATTTATAATTTGCATCAATACCTTATCAGTTTGATACGATGTAATTGATATTAAATGTAAGTAAAATTTCTTTAAATATCTCGATTATTACGCTTAACAAATGTGCAATTGGATTAACTTTTGCACCAATAAAGCACTGCTTACACTTTGTAATACTGGATAGGATAGGTTGGGTTAGCTAAATAACTTGCTGCATCTTGGTGTAGTCGATATCGGAATGTGGATAGATAATAGCCTACTTAAATCGTGCCTTCTTTTTTCAAAAGCATAATCCTTAAGAATATTACCAATACAGGACCTCAGTTACTTGTAGAGACTTTTTCTACAGTACGTTGTGATCCAAATGACAAGGCACTTACATTCCCATATGGTATGGTTTAAACTCTTTGGTGTATTGATTGAATAACACCACCTATCTAAACATTTTCAGCCCCAATAGTTAATGGAGTGTGCCATGGTGATTAATAAGCCCTATCTATTATTTTTGGGCGACGCTTCGGATCAACTGGCAGCGAAGACTGCCGAAGGCGTGGCGTATTGGCGCCGCAGTGATTGTGTCGGGCAAATGCGATTGTCCGGGTGCAACGCCGATCTTCGCCTTCCGGACTTGACTGTTGCCGAAGCGGCGGAATTAGGTGCCAAAACCCTGGTTATTGGTGTAGCCAATCGCGGTGGCCGGTTGTCCGAACTATGGGTGCCGCATTTAAGAGAGGCTTTGGAAACAGGTATGGATATTGCCAACGGTTTGCACAACCGGCTTACGGATATCCCTGAACTGGCGGAGCTAGCTGCGAAAAATAACTGTAAACTGTTTGACGTCCGCCATTCGAGCATAACATTTGAAGTGGCCACTGGCAAAAAGCGAACGGGGAAACGGTTACTAACCGTTGGCACGGATTGTTCCGTAGGCAAAATGTATGCTTCCTTGGCCATTGAACTGGAAATGAAGAAACGTGGTATCAGGGCAAGCTTTTGCGCAACAGGGCAAACCGGGATATTGATCGCCGGCGGCGGAGTCTCTGTCGATGCTGTCACAGGCGATTTTATTTCCGGGTCCGTCGAAGCTTTGAGCCCCGATCAAGAACCCGATCACTGGGATGTTATCGAAGGCCAAGGATCTCTCTTTCATCCTTCTTTTGCCGGTGTCAGTCTGGGGTTGTTGCATGGTGCCCAACCGGATGTGCTGGTTATGTGCCACGAACCGACCCGCAGACATATGCGGGGTTTACCCGAATACCCTTTGCCGAGCATTGAAAATTGCATAGCCGCTAATGTAGCCGCCGCCCGTTTGACGAATCCCAATGCTACCTGTATCGGCATCAGCCTGAATACGGCCTCTCTCAATGAAGCCGAAGCTCTGGATCTTCTGGGAGAGACGGAGGCTCGAACCGGTTTACCTTGCGTCGATGCCCTACGTACCGGCGTGGAACGTCTCATCGATTGCCTCCCTGTTTGAACCATGCGCAGGGTATCTTTATGCATCGAGACTTGGCCGGTTCGCGGCGTTTTTCGCATCTCTCGAGGGAGCCAAACCGAAATTGTTGTGGTGACAGCCGAAATTTGTGAGGGATCATTTATAGGGCGCGGAGAGTGCCGTCCCTATGCCCGCTACGGGGAAACGCCAGAGAGTGTGATAGCTCGCATAGACGCTATACGTCAGGACCTGGAGGAAGGACTGGAACGAGACGAGCTAGGCAATTACCTGGCACCCGGCGCGGCACGCAATGCGATAGACTGCGCCCTATGGGATCTCGCCGCTAAAAGAGAGGGTCAACCCGTGTGGAAATTGGCGGGGTTGCCGCCCCCGCAGCCGCTGATAACAGCCTACACCCTCAGTGTGGATTCACCGCAAAACTTGGCCGCAACTGCCGGAAGCCAGAAGTGGCGGCCTTTACTCAAGCTGAAACTGGCAGGGCAGGACGACTTGCAATGCGTTGCTGCGGTTCGCGCCAATGCGCCGGCTTCCAGGCTTATTGTCGATGCTAATGAGTCGTGGAGTCTGCGCGATTATGAGGATTTAGCACCAAAGCTTGTTCATCTGGGCGTGGAAATGCTGGAACAACCCTTTCCTGCGGGATCCGATGCATACTTGGCTTCTTTGCCTAAACTATTGCCGGTTTGTGCCGATGAGTCCTGCCACGATAGTAAAAGCCTCGACGGGCTAATCGGGCTTTACGATGTGGTTAACATCAAGCTCGATAAGGCGGGTGGGTTAACTGAGGCCCTGCAAATGATAGCGTTGGCCAGGCAACACGGCTTTGAGGTAATGGTCGGATGCATGGTGGGAACATCGTTGGCGATGGCTCCCGCATTCTTTCTTGGGCAAGGTGCCCGTTACGTGGATTTGGATGGTCCATTATTGCTGGCTAAAGACCGTCAGCCCGGATTACACTTTGCGGGTAGTCAGATATTTCCGCCGGATGGTGCCCTTTGGGGAGGGTATTGTTTAACAAATCAAAAATATCCATAGCCCCACTTTGACTTTTGTAAGGTTCCAGCGGTCAAAGTGCTTTAATTGCCAGAAACGGTACGTTAAAATTTCTGGCAATCCCTATCTTACCCAATGATTTATGGAGGTAAACAATGAGCAATCAATCAACTACCGAGTATCTGTCGGGCCACGAGTTTTTCTCCGAGTTCAGCGATGACCTATTGAAATTCCTGTGCGAGTGTTCGAGCATGCACGAGATCAAAATAGGGCAGGTCCTGTTTCGACAGGGCGAAAACGCGGACAAGTTCTATGTAGTCCGTAGCGGACGCATCTCCTTGCAAATGCCGGCGATTATGGGCCCGACCCTGGAGATCCAGACTCTGGATAAGGACCAGGTTCTGGGGTGGTCCTGGTTAATAGCACCCTATAAATGGAATTTTCAAACCAAGGCCGAAGAGGACTCTCAATTGCTCCAGTTTGACGGGGCCTCCATACTGGCACGATGCGAACAGGATCCGAAATTCGGCTATGAGTTGTTAAAGAAATTTGCAACATTGATGTCAGTAGGTCTCAATGCGGCGCGCCAGAAGATGATGGATGAATGGAACCCGAATGGGTTTGCCTAGTGTCATGTAAAAACGCCCTTGCCTATAAAAGACAAGGGCTTTCTCCATCTTGCCCCACACATATCAGCGCAATTCGTGAGGGGCTTGGCATAAAGCTTTCTTTATTTATTTTTGATTGAACAAATTATTGAGCATGAGCCTTTCTATTGATCTCAACATCAGCCTCCGCCTGCAAACTGTTTAGGACCTCATTGAATTCAGTTTGACCAAACGCGTTGGCAATATTCCTCTTCGCCAACTCCAGTTGTTTCTTATCAGCCTCGCTCATGATGCCCGCTGTGACTTTTGACAAACTCACTACTATTTGCTCCCCGGAAGGCAATACTGCAATAAAAACACTCGGCTTGCCGCCAACGGGTTTAGCCGCTTTAAAAATGGTATCACTCAACTGCTCCGGCAATTTATTTTTGCCGCGCATTAGCCCTTTTTCTGTCTTGATTTCCAGCTTATTTTCAGCTGCTAGGGCCTGAATGGATTCACCCGCTTGCAAGCGTGTCTTTATTTGCTTTGCTTTCTCGACAGCGAGCAGCTTGGCTTTTTCTTTTGACAGTATCGCAGCCACTTCCTGTTTGACTTCACTTAGCTCCCGCTTGGCGGCCGTCTTATGCTCCAAAAGCCGTACCACCACCAAATGCTCGGTACCCAGTTCTAAAGGCGCGCTATTGTTACCTTGCAACACTTCATCCGAAAACGCAGCACTGCGTATTTTCTCATCCGCTGCAATACCTTCACCCTTTTCTTTGGTAAACAGGGTCGATTTCTTGACAGTAACTCCAAGGGCATCAGCTACTGTTTGCAAATTATCAGGATTTTCATAACTCATTTCAGTTAATTTTTCACCCGCCTCATAAAAAGCATTCTCTGCCTGGGCTTTTTGATAAGCCTTAGTGACTTCATTTTTGACACTGCCAAACGATTTAACACTCCCTGGCACAAGTTCGGTGACTTTAATTAAATGATAGCCAAAAGCTGATTTAACGGGATTTGATACTTCGCCCAGCTTCAAGGCACTCGCGGCGTCTTCAAACGCTTTTTCCATAACGCCTACGTTAAACAATCCCAGATCTCCACCCTTTTTGGCGGTCAACTTATCATCGGATACTTCCGCGGCTAATGTAGCAAAGTCTTTGTTTGCAAGATCTTGTTTTGCTTTTAGGGCTTTTTCCAAAGCCGCTTTTTCAGAAGTCTTGTCATCAATTTTAAACAGGATGTGACTGATTTTTCTTCGTTCCGGTGTAGTGTATTGGTCTTTTTGCTCTTCATAGAAGGCTCTTAGTTTTTCGTCGGTCACGAGTACTTTCTTGGCAATATCTTCAAGTGACAGCTCAATATACTCAACAGAAACCTGTTCTGGCGTTTGATATAAATCCTGATGCTGTTGGTAATAAGCCGATATTTCTTCGGCAGTGGGTTGTTCTGCCAATGGCTGTAAAGGAACCATTACATAATCAACATCACGCTGCTGATTCTGGATTTTAAAAAAGCTTTCCACATCATATTGTGTTGCGAAACTGCTATCAACAACACTGTGCTGAAACTGCTCCATAACCAATGCATTTTTAATTCTGTTTACAAATTCTCCCGAAGAAATTCGTTGGGAACTGAGTAACGCTTTATATTGCTTATCACTAAATTTACCATCCACCTGAAAATAGGGCAGGGATTTGATAAATTCCCGCGCTTCATCATCAGTTGCGACAAGTCCCTCGGCATGCACATATTGCAATAAGACTTCATCTTTAATGAGTTTTTGTAATGCCTGTGCTTTTAAGGTTTGCTCATCAATGCCCATTCCCTGCAGGTTCTGGCTATATTGCTCATAAGCTTTATTAACATCGCGCTGATAAAAATCCCTATCACCCACGGATGCAACTGGAGCTTCTTTCCCGGTATCCAAATAATTATTGATACCCCATAAAGCAAAGGGCACACAAATTAATATCAAGATACCCCATGCAAAAGCGCCTTGTGCTTTTTCTCTAATTTTTGTCAACATAGATTAGTCCTAAAGAATCATTTTTCGAAGCAAAAAAAAACCCCGAACCAGATGGTCCGGGGTTTTTAATTTGGCGGAGTGGACGGGGCTCGAACCCGCGACCACCGGCGTGACAGGCCGGTATTCTAACCAACTGAACTACCACTCCAAAGTCTGGTGGGTGCTGAGGGGTTCGAACCCCCGACCCTCGCCTTGTAAGGGCGATGCTCT
>JBBQCU010000261.1:0-5636 GCA_038319065.1 Methylococcales bacterium | reverse complement strand
CAGCCCTGTCCAATTGCTGTCCGGAGTGGCGCCGTTCATAAGGTAAGTATAGGTATAGGCAGAAATATCCGACAGGTCCGTCATATTCATGCGCATCATGTTCCACATGTGCCGCTTTTGAATAGCGGATACCAGCCCCTCGCCACTCACATCACGAAAAAAATCAACTGCCGTGTGCTGGTTGAAATTGTAATAATCGCTTTGCTTCTTAAGCTTGGCGAAAACCGTCATCGGGTCTTCATCAGTCCAATCGGACAGCACCACGACATAGTCCCGATCAACCTGAATAGGTTCAGCACCGGCCGGATCGATGATAATCGAGCCATACAGCCCGGTCTGTTCCTGCATAGCGGAATGGGAGTGGTACCAGTAAGTGCCTGATTGCCGGACTTTAAAACGATAGGTAAATGTTTCCCCAGGCGCAATGCCATTAAAGCTGATACCCGGCACACCATCCATCTGATAAGGCAGGAGGATACCGTGCCAATGAATCGATGTTTCCTCGGCAAGATGATTGGTAACACGAAGCGTCACCGTATCTCCTTCTCGCCAGCGCAATGTAGGCGCGGGAATCAACCCATTAACAGTGGTTGCCAATCGTGGCACACCGGTAAAGTTAACGGGCGTTTGGGCTATGGTAAGATTAAATTCAGTGCCCGAAAGCACTTCTGCCTGCGTTGTTAACTTTGCTTGAGTTGTTTTGATCCAAGGGGAGAGGCCTAAAGCGGCCAATCCCTGAATGAACCGTCTACGGGAAAAATCAGGTACTATAAAAGAGGGTCTGTTAATAGGCTGCATCGTATGGTGGTTTTTTACATATTAATCATAGCCGGCTTGGATCGCCTGATGTCATTGAAATGAATCAAGTACTTTAATTTAATTTCCCCTCTCCCGCTGGAGAGGGAATGTTCTGCTTCGCGCTGAATAATTACACTTTAACAAACTTTTCGTCGATTACTTTTAGTAAACATCCGGTCCTTGCGGTTTGTTCATATCCTCAATCCAGTCCCGCCAGATCGACATCAACACAGCCATCAGTGTAGGCCCCAAAAACAGCCCCAGTAAGCCAAAGGTCTCCATACCGCCAAAAATTCCCAGCAACGTCCAGATAAAAGGCAGTTTGACTGCACCACCGATTAACGCCGGGCGCACATAATTATCTGCAATCAAAGTAAGAATCATACCGTACGCAAACAACCCTCCCCCTGCTGCCATATGTCCCTCGGCTACCAGCACCAGTGCACAGGCGCCGAAAATCAGTTTAGCCGCGAATGGAATCATGGCAAAAATTCCTGTTAGTGCGCCTAAAATAGCTGGATTGCTTAAGCCGGCAAACGCATAACCGACTCCCAGCAATAAGCCTTTAGCCAAACCGATTAGCATCATTCCGTTGACGGTACCACGCACCGCGGCCGTGGCATGCAAAGTATATCGAAAGCCCTTTTCCCCGAATAACTTACGGCTGCTTGCTAAAACCTGACGGCCCAGGTTGTCGCCATGTTGATAAACAAAAAATAATACCAGAAGAATTATCAAAAAACCGAAGAAGCGATGTAAAAGCTGGCTGGCGAATTCTTTGGTATAAGTGATCGCCCCGCCCGAGCCCAACCAATGCAAGGATTCATTGGCAGCTTCTGAACTACCCAACAGGTTCATCCAATAATCCTTGGCCCAATTACCAATTATTGGCAAAGTCTCCAGCCAAGTTGGTGGCGGAATACCAACGTTTTGTGCATGAGTCAGAAGTTGGCCGAGTGATTGCGCCTCCTTTAACAACTGGCTCAAACCATAGCCCAAGGGTGCCAAAATAATCGCGCCGATCAGCAAGGTAAGCCCCAAAGCAACCCACGTCATTTTTCCATGCAGTTCATTTGAAGCCAAGAGCCGTTGATAAACCGGCCAAGTGGAAATCGCGAGCACCACAGCCCAAGCCAACAAAACGAGAAAACCGTGCAAAACCCAGCCGCCCAGCAACAATAAAATGAGGCCACCGATGAGACGTGCTCGTAATTGCAGATTATTTGGCATGGGCTATGAGTGATGGTTTATATAGAACACTCAGCATTTTAGCATTCACATAGAGTCAACAATGTGACAACATTTACCGATTTACGATGACCTCAAACTGCCGTCTCTCAACAAACAAAGTTACCAGAATATAAATTGTCATCAACTCAACGGACAATACCCAGGGTTGCCAGTAAGCATTGACCGGCAATTGTCCCCTTGCGATATACAAACCAACACCCAGCGCTATATAGCCAAACACACGCTTAACGTCGTAAGCGACCGGATAATAGTGCCGCCCCAACAGATACGACAAAATAGCCATGCCGGCATAGCAAGCCAATGTCGCCCATGCTGAGCCGACATAGCCGTATACGGGTATCCACCAGACGTTAAGCACAATCGTCAACCCCGCGCCTGCCAAAGAAACAAAAGCGCCCATCAAGGTACGGTCAGTCAGTTTGTACCAAATTGACAAATTGACATAGATACCCAAAAACAAATTAGCCAGCAACAAAACCGGCACGACCTGAAGACCGGCACGAAACTCTTCACCCACAAAATACTTGAAAAAATCGATGAACAACGTCACTAATAAAAAGATGAAAACGCAAAAAATAACAAAAAACTTAAGCACTTTAGCGTAAACGGTGCGGGCATCGCTGTTGCCTGAATAGGCAAAGAAAAAAGGCTCGGCGGCATACCGGAACGCTTGAATGAACAACGACATCAAAATAGACAGTTTGTAACAAGCGCTATAAATGCCCAACATCTTCATATTGGTATGTGAATCGTAAGGCAACAAATATTTTAACAGGGCGCGATCGAGCATTTCATTGATAATCCCGGCAAAACCAATCACCACCATCGGTAGCGAGTAGCGGAGCATTCTACCGAACAGCTCCCGGTCAAAACCCCAGGCCAACCCCGATAACTGAGGTGCAAGCATTAAAAACTTGAACAGGCTGGCAATCAGGTTGGCAATAAAAATATACCCGATGCCAATCGCCGGAAAGTATATTTTGGCAATCCATGATTGGGGGTTTTCCGCGTAAACCTTGGGGCAATAAATAATAAAAAACAGGCTAA
The DNA here is from genome assembly GCA_038319065.1 of Methylococcales bacterium. GTDB lineage: Bacteria > Pseudomonadota > Gammaproteobacteria > Methylococcales > Methylomonadaceae > Methylobacter_C. The sequence continues at coordinate 2,540 of JBBQCU010000261.1, read as the reverse complement.
GCAGCACTGTTATCGCTATTTCCGTCACCTTGATTCCGGCAAAGCGAAAAGCTTTTTCTTCTGCGCGTAACCGGGCAAACGGTATTGACGCAATCGCATCCAGCGTCAAGATTAGAGTAAACCACAACACATACTCCGGGTGATTGGCATAATTCAGCGCGGCGGAAAGCCGTTTGTTGATAAGCAGAATAGTTATAAAAAACCCCAAATTGACCAGTACAACGAAAATTAGCGCTGTTGAGTAAGCGACATCCCGGCCTGAATGCTCCTTGTCGCGAAAACGAAAATAACCGGTCTCAAAGCCGAATAGTAATAAAACGGAGAGAAAACCGGCATAAGCATAGAATTCTGACACCACCCCATATTCCGCCGCCGAAAAATAATAGGTATAGAGCGGCACCAGGAGGTAATTGAGGAAACGGCCGAAAATACTGCTGATACCGTAGATCGCAGTTTGAGATGCAAGTTTTTTTATAATACCCATTATGGTGTGCGTTTGAAGTGTAATCGGATAATCCCGGCTATGGCGCGAAATTATACATGAAGGGCTCTATCAAACGCTGTTAATCAGCCTTGGTTTATTACCTTTCTATAAAGGTTTAAGATTTTTAAAATTTCTTAAGCGCTTGTATAACGTAAAACAAACTTAAAGATACCCGCTTCGCGGCGTATTAAACTTCGCAAGCCCAATGCTAACAACCTGGGTTCCTTATGCAGCCCTTTTTTATAGGTATCTTCGATTTTTACAGCTTCTTCATTTTCGGTAGAAAATTGATGAACCGCTAATGATTGTAGTTTATGGACGAATTCAAGGGTAAGTTTAAATTCTTCAAAATTGTCTTTAACTTTACCAAAAGCTGTGTCAAAAGATTCTCTATGAATTGTTACAGGGATTTTTGTTTGAATGCCGTTCAGGTCGGCTTGTTTGACGGCAAACGAAAACAGCCGTTCATCGAAATAAACGACTTCTGGACTTATCGACAAGCGGAATAAACTATCGCGATGATTTTCAATGATCAGTTCAGTATCTTTAAGCAACCCCGCCTGACTTGTCAACTCTGATTGCAAAACTGAATTACTGTTAACCTCAAGCCAGCCATAAGGATGCAAAACAATATTTTCCTCAACGTTTGCAAATTCAAATCCGCGTAAGTGCGAGGCCAAACCTAATAGAATGGCTAATTGCCGTTCAGTTAAATTTATCGCCAACGGTTTTTCTTTACCCAAAATGCCTGCCAACAAAGGCATTTTATGGTCGGTTGGCAAGGTCAATCCGTATTTTGGCGGCTGAAACAAATAACGGCTGGCAAAACTGTCCGGCAAAGCCATTAACTCAGTTGCAAGTGCCGAAATATCATCAGCAAAATCATTTACCTATGCCTTGATATATGGGATTTTTCCGTCCGTTGTTTCGCCTCGCACCATTTCGTCTATCGAAAACCAGGCCAACCGGTCGTCAGCCTTGATTTTCTGTTGCAGAAAAAGATAGCCCTCCAGCGTTAAGTCAATCTGAAAAATTTCCAGATAATATTCGGTCAAGGCATGATTGGGGGCTGCGCCTTGAACTTGCCGATAAGTCTTTAAAGTGCGCCAGGGTTTGAATGTATAATGCGATCCAAAGAGTAACCCCGCTTCTTCCCGTAACTCCCGTTTCAGGGTAGACGGCAGGGCTTTTTTGACTAACCCGGAATTGGGCGATTGCAGCTCCTTAAGCAACGCAGCCTTGTCAGTTATTGGCACATCGTTTTGATTAGCCCGGCCGCCGATTAAGCCATAGTCGCCTGCTGACTTATCGTGGCGTTTTTGTGTGTCTTCGCGCTGGTAAAACAAAATCTTGCCATCCAGCTTGATAATACTCCAGGCGACGTAACAATAACGGATCGGTTGAGCCTGATGACTGGCGTGATTATTGTTTCGTGAATTCTCGACAAACCGCAACACAGCGCGTTGCTGATCGCGCTTGTCACTGGAAATGCCCTGAGTAGTCCAGAAATTAGGCGCAAACAACCGGGACTCGGTGTCGCTCAGTGCCGTCAAAACCGATGTTGCCATCAGTTGAGCGGGAAAAGAGACAAAACACCACTCGCCTTTTTGCAGATAGTCGGTATTTAACACAGCCAAGGTATCCAGCAGGGTTTCCAGTAAATCAATGGTGTTTTCAGCAATCGCGCGGTCAAGTGTGTGTTGTTGACACAATGCGTTACTCAAGGCTTCGCGAGGAACGCTGAAGAAATCGCCTTCTTCTTAGGCAAAACGGGGGAGGAGAGAAAGCAATGATCGAATTAACGCTGCGGACATGCGATTTTCCTTAATCGGAACTGGATTGCTGCTTCAATGGATTAGCATTTTGTTCATCTGTGATAGCTGAATAGCCGCTAAAAACTTCATCAATGATAAAAGCGAGTAACTCGGACGTGTTTTTGTTAAACCTCTTCTCCAGCCTATGTAACTTTTCAATATGTTCATTATCGAGTTCTATAGTGATTTGCATGGTTCAGTTTTAAAGTGGGTTAGCTTCGACGTAGGCAATCACCTCGGCC
>JBBQCU010000260.1:0-5655 GCA_038319065.1 Methylococcales bacterium | reverse complement strand
ACAAATCAGCTGCTCTACCAACTGAGCTACACCAGCGAAGAAGAGCTATTATACACAAGAAAATTTCCTTGAAAAGCCCTTTTGATTATTATTTTTGTTTTTTTGCTGCTTTATTTTTGCCAAAGCTTTTTTCGTTCCGGTTGTTATCGAACCCTGTGTATTTGGTTTTAAAGTGTTGAATCTTGCCCGATGTTTCAACCATGCCCTTAGGTTGATAGGAAGGAATTAAATGGTGTTTGCCATTACCTATCAGGTCATTGCGACCCATCGCGTTTAAGGCCTCACGCAATAACGGCCAGTTCAAAGGATCGTGATAACGCAGGAAGGCTTTATGCAAACGGCGCTGTTTGATGCTTTTGGGTATAGGCATGTCTTCAGCCGTGCGGCTGACTTTATGCAGGGTATCTTTGCCGGAGTGGTACATCGCGGTGGCGATAGACATCGGCGAGGGCAGGAAGGCCTGGACCTGATCCGCTCTAAAGCCGTTACGCTTTAACCACAAGGCGAGATTAAGCATATCGTTATCGGTAGTACCGGGGTGCGCGGCTATAAAATAAGGTATCAGGTATTGTTCCTTGCCTGCTTCTTTGGAATACTTGTCAAACATTTCCTTGAAGCGGTCATAAGTCCCCATGCCCGGTTTCATCATTTTTGACAGCGGCCCCTGTTCGGTATGTTCCGGGGCAATTTTAAGATAGCCGCCGACATGATGGGTCACCAGTTCCTTAACGTATTCAGGCAACTCAACGGCCAAATCATAGCGCAGACCGGAAGCGATAAAGATCTTTTTGATGCCCGGCAAGGCGCGGGCTCTGCGATAGAGCTTTATTAGCGGGGTATGGTCGGTATTCAGATTAGGGCAAATACCCGGATAAACACAGGAGGGTTTGCGGCAGGCGGCTTCAATCTTTTCGTCCTTGCAAGCCAGCCGGTACATATTGGCTGTGGGGCCGCCCAAATCGGAAATATGACCGGTAAAATTGGGCGAGGTATCGCGGATGGCTTCGATTTCCCGGATGATGGAATCTTCGGAACGGCTTTGAATGATGCGCCCTTCATGTTCTGTGATAGAACAGAAAGTGCAACCGCCAAAACAGCCGCGCATGATGTTGACCGAATGTTGAATCATTTCAAAAGCCGGCACGTTGGCATTGCCGTATTCCTTGTGCGGCAGGCGCGAATACGGCAAGTCAAAAACGCCATCCATTTCCTTGGTGGTCAATGGAACGGGCGGAGGATTAATCCAGACTTGCCGCGAACCGTGCTGTTGAATCAACGGCCGCGCATTACCCGGATTGGTTTCACCGTGCATGACACGCGAGGCGTGGGCATACAATACCGGATCGTCGATTACGGCTTCATAAGCAGGCAAACGGATAACGGTCTGCTTCCGCTGGTCCCTGATCAGTTGTTTGAGCATTCCCAGTTTGGAGATTGGAAAAGTGATCTCTTGTTCATCGGCATTGCTATTGTCCGGTTTTTTGTCACAGGCCGGCTCTTCCTGATACGGATTTTGCATAGGGCTTAGCACGCCCGGCTTATCAATATCGGTAGAATCCTTAACCGCCCAGCCTTCAGGTATTTGTTTAACAAAATGTACCGTGCCGCGTATACCTTTCATCTCAGAGATGGCTTCACCCTGAGCCAAACGATGGGCAATTTCAACAATTTGCCGTTCCGCATTACCATATACCAGCAGATCGGCTTTAGAGTCCAGCAAGACTGATTTACGTACCTTATCCGACCAGTAATCATAATGGGCTATGCGCCGTAAACTGGCTTCTATACCCCCGATAATAACCGGCACATTCTTATAGGCTTCCCGGCAGCGATGCGAATAGACATTGACGGCCCGGTCAGGGCGTTTTCCGGCCGCGCCATTGGCAGTATAGGCATCGTTTGAACGGATTTTTTTATCTGAAGTATAACGGTTGACCATGGAATCCATATTGCCCCCTGTCACCCCGAAAAAAAGATTAGGACGGCCCAGCTTGCAAAAATCACCGGCACTGGTCCAGTCAGGCTGAGAGATAATACCGACTCTAAACCCTTGCGCTTCCAGCAAGCGTCCAATTAATGCCATACCAAAACTGGGATGATCAATATACGCGTCGCCCGTTACCAAAATAACATCACAACTATCCCAGCCCAGTTCATCCATTTCCGCCCGGCTCATAGGTAACTCAGGCGCTACGCCAAATCGTTGCGCCCAGTATTTACGGTAGCTAAAAAGGTTGGGTGCGGTTTGTAAAGCAACAGACGTCATGTTTTGATCACTTGGTTAAAGGTACCGGCGTTATATTTTTTCAGATCTTTCAAAAAAACCGGAAATTCAATTTGATAATATTCTTCCAGAGCCAGGGCATGGGTTCTTAACTCTTTCAGGGTATAAAACGGTGAATAGTCATTAAAAGCAAGACCAATGATGTTGCCTCTATTTCGAACAGGCAGGAATAAAGTTTGCCAGTTAAAGATCCGTCCTAACCACAGGGAGACTTGCTGAAATTCCGGATTATTCGTGCCGCCCCAAAGATTGATGACCAGAATGCCGTCTTTTTTTAATATGTCTTTGCAAGAATCAAAAAAAGCTTCATTACAAATTGAAGATGCCATACCTTCATGATCAAACGCATCGATAAACAATATACTATAGTGTTCCCGGTAGGCCTTTGTGCGTTGACGTATATAGTCTCCACCCTCATCAACTATAATTTTCAGACGTGGATCCAATGGCAAACCAAAATAACCGCGGGCAATTTTAACCACGCTTTTTCTGCACTCTACTGCTTTTAAGCGGCACTCCGGAAAATGCTGCAATAAATGCTTGGTTAATGAACCGCCGCCCAGTCCGATAATCAGAGCATCATCATCCAGCGTGGGTTTGAATAACAACCAACTGGTCATTGCGCGGACATAATCCAGTTCAAGTTTATCCGGGTCAGATAACAGCATACTGCTTTGCCGCGGTTGTGAGCCAAAATGCAATGACCTGATGCCCTTAAGCTCGATAACTTCCAGTATCCCCTCATCATCGTGACTCTCGTAGATAATCAGACCTTCATATTTATACATAGCAAAGCGTTCAAGTTTTTAAACTATAAACGATTATTATACACGAGGTTCAGTCTTATCTGACGGTGTTGGTTTCTATTCCTTTGTACTCGTGTTCCGGTTCACAAGCTAAAATTTGTGAATCCGGATGGGGAAAGCAGGAGCTTCGCCCACTGGTTTCCCAAGCCGGAGAGACCATTCACGTAGCGGATGATGATTACGATCTTAGGCCTTGCTTTGCTAGCGTGTCAGCCATTTGCAGCTTTTTGATGCGCATCGACGCGGACAGTCAACGGATTTCCTTGCGGGCATATAAGCAACTGTAGATCGTTACTAAAGAGATTACAACATACTGATTTTTTCGTGTCGTTCGTGTTTTCCGTGAATCAATCTCCGTTTTCAGGATAATTCGAGTGCGCCAACTCACTTCGAAAATGCAATAAACCGCCGGTAAGGCGACTCCTGCTTCCAGGTAAATGATTCCGTGTAATAGTGCATTAAAGCCAGGTAGCCCAATAAACCTAGGGTAATGGCCTTGTGAATTTCCACACCAAAAAAGATCTCTGTGATTTCACTCACAATGTTGTCGCCATACGCCTGCAAAACAAACGCCAGTAAAAATGAACACACTGGCAGCACAATAAATATTGGGATATTGCAACGTGCGGCGTAGTGGTAAATAAAATTCTGTGGATGATTGTGATGTCTGTTGTAATCATGCGTTATATAGAAAATATAGGCCGTCGCATCATGCACCAATCTGGGTACCAGAATCGCCAGAAAATAATACTGCTGAAGAAAAAGATAAAAACTGCTTAATACCAGAAAAATATTGGACCAAAAAAACCACTTGCCAAATGCTGTGCTCACATAGCGTTGGCAATAAAGGGCGCTTAAAAATAGGCCTGCGCATAGCAAGCCGGCAATCTGTTTAATCCACTCTGTTTGCTGGACGTCAAGGCTGTTTTTAAGAAAAATGCCGATATAAACAACAAGTCCCGCCGCCACGCTAAGCCATAATAAAAGATAAAATGCCCACTGAGGTAAACGGCAAACGCCTCGTGCTACGCCATGCTGTTGCTTGAGTACATGGTATACTGTCCAGGCAGCTACCAGCACATAGAAGACCCGGTAAGGAATAAATAAACTACCCACGCCAAAGACAATTGCAATGGCGGCCGTCATCCATAGAAGGTTGCGTTGATAAAACTTCAGGTATTCGGTGTTACTTACTAAAACAACGGTACTGGCTATTATATGTGGCGTCCCGAACAGGATTTGAAACAATAAAAAATGCGTGGGTCTACTAGGCAAGCTTTCTCTTAAAAACCCATGCCAAAACCAACCATCGGCCATTTGCAACGCCAGGCATAGCGGGATGATTGAATACAGACCCAGCAACAACCTGAATGAGACGGCTAGCTTACGCTCATCGGATAGGGCTTGAGCTGTAATGATTTGTGCAGACATGAAAATATCCTCTCATTGTGTTTGTTATAGTTAAAAACAAAAGATAAATTACACTGATTAATTAGATGCTTTCAAGCATTGATTTTATTTATTATAAACTAAAGTTTCGGAGTTCAAATAAACAAACAACTTATTGATAAACAATGATAAAAGCATCCTAAAAGGGTATAATAATGGTTAGTTGAAGACCAAATCAAACCCCAATAGGACGCTATATGAATCGTGCCACAAAAATCATGGAACTGCCAGCATTAACTGTTGATCTTCTGAAGGCAAATGGTGTATTAATCGATAACATCTTTGCTCGCCTATGGCGGGAAGTCGGTATGAAAACCATTCTAAGCCGAGCGGGCTTTAATAAACGGTCTGGTACGTCGATTAAGGCATCCGGCAAAAAAAGCCTATGTGGTCGAATGCACGAAACCTGAGATGGTCAACGCCATGGTTAAGCGTGCTTTGAATGCAGGCATAATGGCGGACTATCTATTGGCTGATGCCTGATTTGGCACCAAGGCGATGCTACGCTTAACCCAGGAAAGCTCTTTGGTTCCGGTGCTGCGAATGAAGAAAAACAAAATGAAATACCGGCTTAGCGAGTTTGTTCGGGATGAGACGGGGAGCCGGGAATTGGATGTCCAGGCGCTTTACAAACACTGTGTGCGCAAAGCATGGCAAGCGCTTCGCGGGCAAAAATATCAAGCCAAAATTGTCGATGTCGAGCTTAATCTGTCGGAAAAAAATGATCCTATATCGCGTCTATCCATTTAACGGCAATCCGGTTTTGTTTATTGATGATCGCCAAACAGACGCAAGGCTTTGGCTCTATTGCGCAGGCGCGACAAACACTATGCGGCAACAGCACGGATATTAGCTTTGCAGGCAAGCTGTGGCAAGTTTTTCGTGCAGTGATTTGCGGGGCTTGGCTTTAGATGGCTTGAAAGCAATATCAGGTGATGCAGTTGCCATAGTGATGGATGCCATTGATGCACACATAGACTGCTGGTTTATGCAAGTCCTTCAACTTGACGCCAGGACGCTAAGGTTTGAAGCTTTGGAAATCAACGATGAGTAACGGCTATGATGGTAGAAACGAACTCCGAAACTTTAATTACATAATTTATACTGGCGGCAACA
>JBBQCU010000259.1:0-5678 GCA_038319065.1 Methylococcales bacterium | reverse complement strand
TAATCTTTAGCTTTGGATGCTTGGTTTTGAGGCGGCATGGGTTTCGACATATTGGACTCACTTCAGACTTGATGTGCCTTATACTATGCCAAACTTAGCGGATTAATGCTCCAACGCCGATTCCATCCTGAAAAAACTAATACCGCATGGTGAAATTTAAGCGCTTTTGCTAACCCTGGGTTTATTTTGTCATGCTCAATTTCTGAGAGTTTAGATTGTGGGGAATACCGGTAAGTTTAGCTAATCCATTTTGACTTGCGAGAGGGGGCTATTTGTCTGCCTGGATGGACACCGCGAAATTTCTGAAATCGGTGGGTAAGAAAAACGAGGCTTGCATGCTTTTGGGGATTAACAGCCAAACATAATAACCGCATAAAAACTGGTATTTGGCTATAATGCCACACAATTTACAAAAACTGCTGACACAGGTAAGCAATAATGACAATAACAACAAGAACACTATCAAAATTGCAACACATTTTTGAAACCGTAGTAGACCGGATAAAAGATAGCGAAAAATATCAAAAGCTGCAGGCCTTACCGCGGCTCAAGCGCTGGGCAATTTTAACGGGCCTATTTTTAATATCGCAGTTGATTGTTTTTGGCAGTTTATACCTGATTTTTGGACAGCTTGTTGTCATCGGTTTTTTCGCCAGTATTCTGGCGGGATTGGCTACAGGATTGGGTGCTTTGCCTGCTCTGTTCTTCAAGAACATTTCCCGTAATTTATTCAACAGCATGTTGGGTGCTGCCGCCGGTGTTATGCTGGCTGCGACTGCATTTTCCCTGCTGGTGCCCGGCATGGTTTACGGCAATGCTATCTGGCCGGGCAAAGGCATTTATGTTGTTTCTATGGGTATGCTGATTGGAGCAGCGTTTCTGCATTATGCAGACCGTCAATTGCCGCATGTGCATTTTGATTCAATTTCAGACGTACATCTGACTTCTCTAAAAAAAGTCTGGTTGTTCATCATTGCTATTACCATCCATAACTTTCCTGAAGGTATGTCTGTGGGAGTAAGTTTTGGTTCGGGAGAAATGAAAAACGGTGTGGTTCTGGCGATTGCTATCGCTTTGCAGAATATTCCTGAAGGTTTAGCCGTTGCTCTGCCATTGGTCGGCTTGGGTTACAATAAATGGAAAGCGGTTGGTATCGCTACACTAACAGGCCTGGTTGAACCGGTCGGCGGTTTGCTGGGTATTACCATGGTAACTGTCTTTGAACCTATTTTGCCGATTGCCATGGGCTTTGCCGCGGGTGCGATGCTCTTTGTTATCAGCGAAGAAATTATTCCGGAAACACATTCGGAAGGACGTTCGCGTTATGCAACCTTCGCTTTGATGATAGGTTTCATCATTATGATGATTTTGGACAACATGCTGGGCTAAATGGACAAACTTCAAAACAATTTGCAATATTTTTTTAACTGTTTTAGTACAATTAATTTTTCCGAAGTTTTTCATAGTTCCATAGAACGCTTTTTATCTTTACTCGCCACAGGCAACCTTACTCAACTATCAGCCACCACAGTGACTAGTTTTGCCTTGATTGCAGCGGCGGAAATTGGTGATAAAAGCCAACTGGTTTGCATGACTTTAGCATCCAGGCATAGAGCTATGCCGGTTTTTTTGGGAGCGATTGCTGCCTTTGCCTTTTTAAATACCTTGGCGGTTGTTTTTGGCGTTGCTATTGCCAGTTGGTTGCCGGAAACTATCGTTGCCGCAACGGTTGCCTTTTTGTTTGCGGCTTTTGGGATTCATTCCTTACGCGTACAAGAGGATGATGACGATGAGGAAGTGAAGGAAAAAAGCGGTCACGGTATTTTCTTCACCACTTTTTTATTGATTACCGTAGCTGAATTCGGTGATAAAACCCAGTTAGCCGTCGTTGCCTTAAGCAGTACCGTAGCACCTGTTGCGGTATGGCTTGGTTCGACCATAGCACTTGCATCAACATCGGCCCTGGGTATTCTGGCAGGCCGCACTATTTTACAAAAGGTGCCTTTAGTATTGTTGCATAAAATTAGCGGTACCATCTTTCTGGTGCTGTCGGCTTTTGCTATTTTCCGGGCTTATACCAGCTATACTGGATCGCAGCCTTAATTTTGATTTATGCCGTCTTGCGAATTGACCTGTGTCATGAGTAAAGTATAGAATCAGCCACTGATTTGAGTGCTTTTGAATAATGTTTGATAGCATTTGAGGGAAACGGGTTTATTCGTTCGTTCGATTAACCCCAAACGTTGGATTTCATAGAACCACCTCAATGTGAAATCTGGCTAAATACTCATTGTGAGGTGAATTATTTTGGAGATATATTATGGATAAACTAAAAGCACTCTCTTTTGATAAACTAACAGCACTGTCTTTAAGTATTGGCGGTCTTGCCGGAGTTGCAACATTTTTAGCAGTAGGGCCGGCAAGCGGCATCTTTTTTATATGGGCCGCAACTATTGCGTGGGCAGCTTACTTTTTTCTGGGTGCTACCAAGGAAGCTTTAATAAACACTATCGTGTGTGGGATTTTCGGCGTATTCATGGCCTGGTTTACCGCTATTCTACTCACCAATATCCCGCCGACAGCAGCTCTTGGTTTTCCAGCCATGGCGGCTATTACAGTTGCTATTTCAGTCGTGGTTTTGTGTCTTGCGGCAAATATTCCACAACTTGCAACTATACCGGCCAGCGTACTGGGTTATTCGTCAGTGTTTGCCTACCTATTGCAAACACCTGACAAATTGAACCAGGATGTTTTGCTGGGTATTTCTCTGAGCAACCCTTTGCTTGTAATTTCTATCTCCATCGTTGTTGGTACCTATTTTGGTCAGTGGTCAGCCCAGCTAAGTGCAAAGCTAACCAAGTAAATCGATTAAATAACTAACAAAGTTGCGCGAGGTGGGTAACGCTGTTTTGCTCCATACCTTTATTTGATGAGTTGGGGGGATACGCTGTTTTGCCCACCTTACGGTTCTCATAGATTGCATTTGCAAGAATTTTGCCTGCAATGCTGATTTAAGTAATTAATTCTTGGGAAGTTATATGCAGATTCTCGGCGTAGATATAGGTGGTTCAGGCATTAAAGGTGCCATTGTTGATACGGTAAAGGGCGAGCTTATCACCGAACGTTACCGGATTGAAACGCCACAACCTGCAACTCCGGAGGCTGTTGCAGCAGCCCTTGCACAACTGGTCATTCATTTTAACTGGCATGGACCGGTGGGCTGTGGTTTCCCTGCGGCTATTCAGCACGGTATCGCTCGAACTGCTTCTAATATATCGCCATCTTTTATCGGTACCCATATCGATAAGTTGTTTTCAGAAGCCACGAACTGTTCCTGTTATAGCCTGAATGATGCGGATGCAGCCGGCATGGCAGAAATGCATTTTGGCGAGGGCGCAGGACAATCCGGCGTTGTGTTGCTTGTAACAATTGGCACCGGATTGGGTACCGTTTTTTTTACTGATGGAAAATTATTGCCCAATACCGAATTGGGTCATTTGTATTTAAAAAATGGGAAAAAAGCAGAACGTTATGCTTCGGATGCAGTTCGAACTGCTGAAGACCTGGGCTGGAAAAGCTGGGGCAAACGTTTCAACACTTACCTTACCCTGATGGAAGAACTCTTTTGGCCTGATTTGATTATTCTTGGCGGGGGCGCCAGTAAAAAATTTGACAAGTTTAAAGGACAAATCACAGTGGAAGCACCGGTTAAGCCGGCCGCTTTTTTAAACCAAGCGGGCATTGTCGGCGCAGCATTGCATGCACAATCAAAAAATACCCTAACCGATTATTAAAACAAGCTCATGCAACAAAGAGTTGTTTAGTCGAAACGATAACCCTGTGGAATGACTACAATGCCCTGCTGTGACACTGTGAAACGCTGCCGGTCTTTAACTTCATCAAACCCGATTTCTTCATGGTCGGGAATATGAATGTTCTTTTCGACGATACAGTTTTGAATTCGTGCAAGCTTTCCAATATACGCCCTTTCAAACAGGATTGATCGACGTACTAAGGCACCATCGTCTATACGTACACGAGGAAACAAGATGGAATCATAAACAAAACCGCCTGAAATAATCACCCCGCTTGCGATGATAGAATTGCTGCAAACGCCTTCATGGCCTGACTCCCCATGTACTATTTTTGCCGGCGGACTCTGGGCTGGATACGCTCGAATGGGCCAATTTTCCTGATAAAGATCGATGGGTGGTACCGGCTGCAATAAAGCCATATTGCTCTGATAGTAACTGTCAAGGGTACCGACATCGCGCCAATACTTGTCCGGGGAAACACGGCCTTCCTTCCTGCCGAAGCGATAGGCAGCAACATTATGGCTATGGATCAGTTGTGGAATAATATCTTTCCCGAAATCGTGGCTGGAATCCTCTCGTTCGTGGTCGTTTTTTAAAATTTCGACCAGAGAGTCTGTAGGAAACAGATAGATCCCCATTGACACGAGCGCACGGCTATCATCTTCTGGCATTGACTCAGGTTTGTCAGGTTTTTCTTCAAAACGGCGAATTCTTGACTGGGCATCGACCGACATTACGCCAAACGAACTCGCTTCTTCGATTCCGACATCCAGACAGGCAACCGTGACGTCGCATTTTGTGTTGAGGTGGAATTGTAGCATTTGTTCGTAATCCATCCGGTAGATATGGTCGCCGGCAAGAATCAGCGTAAACGGCGCATTATTACGTTCCAACAAATACAGGTTTTGATAGATGGCGTCCGCCGTGCCGGAATACCAGCTTTGGCCGGTGCGCATTTGAGGCGGTACCGGCGTGATGTATTCGCCAATTTCCGGGTTAAACAGGGACCAGCCATCGCGAAGGTGTCTTTGCAAGGATTGTGACTTATATTGGGTAAGCACAAACACCTGACGAATTCCGGAGTGCAGGCAGTTGCTGAGGGTGAAATCAATGATGCGGTATTTGCCGCCGAAAGGCACCGCGGGCTTTGCCCGGTGTTCGGTAAGTGGGCTAAGCCGCCGTCCCGAGCCGCCAGCAAGTATTATTGCGAGAGTCTGATACATATCAATACCAATTTTCAAACTGTAACTTTTTAACATTACACCTTATTCTCTTTCCCAGCGCATAGGTATCTACACAAATGTTGATGCTCCTTCTCCGGAGGGAGAAGGTTGGGATGAGGGGAAATGTAAATGGTTGATTTTAATCTCCTCACCCCAGCCCTCTCCAGCAGGAGAGGGAGCAATGTCACTTTGCAACTAATTGTTTTAAATATGTAAAAAGTTGTGTAGATACCTATGCTCCCAGCGGGAGAGACATGCCCTGAACTATGTCGAAGGAGAGAGGGTTAAAATGAAGTTATTTCAACCAGCAGTAAACAGCGCTCATTCGCCGGGCTTTTTCAGCATCTTCCGTACCTCTCCCTGGTGCATTTCTTCCTGGGCGATCATACGTCTGGCATATTCCTCAAGTAAAACATTACGGCCATCAACGAGTTCAAGCAAAGCATGGTACATCGATAGTGCCAGCATTTCATGATCCAGTGACTCGCGCAGAATATCACCGACATCGTGTTTATGAGTTTCCAGTAACGTGCCGATACCCAGGGAAGGATGTCCACCCAAATGGGTGATTAATTCACCCGCTTCATTAGCATGGATTAAGGACTCAGTCGCCTGATTCCGCATCCAGGAAACAATCGGG
>JBBQCU010000258.1:0-5710 GCA_038319065.1 Methylococcales bacterium | reverse complement strand
ACTTTAGCCAACAAAGTGTGTTAAATAACATAGTTTAATTAAGGAGCCATCCTGATTAAAGCCCTACACCCGGTATTTATGCGGCTTTGGCTAATTGGTTCGAAATGTGCTTATAACTTATAATTGCTGCATCTTTCTCCCGGATCTAACCAAGCTCACTATGCTCAACCTTATATTTTCAAAAGAGCAGAACATACGGGGCTTTTTATTCGTTATTATTGCATCCATTCTTTCGATATTTCCATTTCAAGATGTTATGGCAACTACGTCGTTTGCACGGCAAACAGGTGAGCCCTGTACGGCCTGCCACATGCAGGCATATGGACCCTGGCTGACTCAGTACGGCCAGAAATTCAAGCTTGATGGTTATGTGGCAGGTCACGCCAACAAATTGCCGGATGTAATAAACCCTTTTGCATTGGAAGTAGTTGGATCGCTTACTAACACACAGCACGATGTACCGGCCGGACAGTACTACGACAATACAACCGGTCATTCGTATGCCAACAATAATGCGGTAAACGACTGGACGGCACTGTATTATACCGGGCGTATTACTAATAAGATCGGAGCCTATCTCCAGCTTAACCTTAATCCTCAAGTAGATCGCTCGGTCAGCCTTGCCATGGCCGATATACGCGTCGCAGACCACGCAAAAATCAGGGGCAACGATATCATTTATGGGCTTACCGTAAATAATGCGCCGACCATGTCTGATTTCTGGATGACGACATGGGCCTGGATGTACCCTTATACCCAATCTCCCGTGACGGTAACACCAGCCGCTCAGCCCTACCTGCAGTCTTTGATGGCTGGTGCAAATACGGCAGGTGCAACCGCTTACACGATGATCAATAATCATCTCTATCTGGAAGCCGGTGGCTACACCTCCCAGTCACAAAATATGGCTCGGGGATTGGGAGTTTGGGCGGGTGGCTCCCAATGTTCAGATCCGCAATGTGGGCTTATTGATGGCGGCGCCCCCTATTGGCGTATGTTTCTGCAACACAGCACGGGCCCACATGTGATGATGATAGGCACTTACGGGTTAGCAGCCAAAGTGATCCCATATTATCAAAACGGCATTGGTACGAACTCTTATGTGGAATACAACGTAGACGCGAACTACTCCTACATGATGGACGACGACAATATGTTCATGGCGATGGCCAAATATACTCGCGACAATATGAAGATGAATGCCTCTTATTCCCAGGGTTATGCGAGCAATTCTAAAAACCATCTCGACAACATGATGATGATGGGGATGTGGACCTATAAACAGACTTACAATTTATCGGTGGGCTGGAACTATACATCAGGCAGCGCAGATACTGTTCTTTACAACGGTGCCGTGGGTTTTGATGCCACAAGCGGGATTAACGGAGTGAATCCGATAACCGGAAGCGCCAACGGTTCTCCAAACACCAATTCGTTTCTTTTTGAAGCCGACTACATACCGTTTGGTAAAGGCACCTCCATGACAGACCCTTATTTGAATTTACGTCTTTCCGTACAATACTGGGCTTATACTCAATTCAATGGTGCATCCACGAACTATGACGGTTCAGGACGTAACGCTGCTGGTAACAACACGCTGTACTTTGTCGGCAACATAATGTTTTGAGGTGGCTTGCTATGAAATATAAATCGAAAACCAAGTCCATTCTCATAATTTCTACCCTGTTTTGCCTTTTGGGGTTTTCCGGCGTATCACAGGCTGTGCGTCTAACAGGTTCATGCCCCATGGGTCATGCCATGGATATGGAGGGCATGGATATGAAAGGCGGCGATAAAGCCGTTGAGAAGCTTGCTGAAGCTGAATGTAGCAGTTGTCACGGGACAGACGGCAATGGTGTCAGAGCATCTGATGATGTGCCGTATTTAGCAGGGCAAAAGTTCATGTATCTGTGTGCCTGGCTGGATGCCTGCCGCAAACAAGGCGTGAAATGTGAAAGTCATGAAGATATTGCCGCCCAACTCAGTGATCATGATATTGTTGGTTTGGCTATGTTTTATACACATTTGCCCTCTAATAAATGGTTGCTTAAGTAATGGAAAATACTAAAATATTTCGCTCCTTTATAATCTGTGGATCTAGCGTATTCGTTCTTTGGCTACATGGATGTTCAATTCTTGAAAAACAACCTGCGGCCGACGCCCCTGCCGCGGCAGAGCAAACGGCTTACTACACATGTGATGGATGCCATGGACCCCAAAATATCCGGGTTGAGTTCATGTCACCCAAAATCATAGGGCAGAAGAAAGTTTATCTCGATGCGAAATTACGTGATTTCCGGGATATGAAACGGATGAACCCCTATATGAATGGTGTTGTGGCAGAGCTGACCGATCAGGACATCGCCAATCTGGCTGCTTATTATTCCAACTGCGGGAAAGATAAAAAATAAATGCATCCTACTTTGTTCATTCAACTTCATCGCCTTTGTTTACAGACAATTGAGATCAATTTCTGTTACGCTTGGGCAGGATGAGTTGGCGACGTGAATCTGTATTAACGCAGCATTATCACCCTGACTGCGTTTACAGCCCGAAGGTCTGTGGAGTATGCACTTTGGCCGGGGAATTGCCCTTGCAGGAACCATTAACTTACGAAAGATCACAATGAAACGTATATGCATCATCCTTCTGATTAATTCGGTATTCACCTTGTCTGCCTGGGCCGAGCAACCGCAGGATTTCCTCGCCACCTTTGCCGCGCAAGCAAAGATAGATAATGCAACCTTTTCCGGCTTTGACGCCAGTCGTGGCGAACAGTTCTTCAAATCAAGCCATGGTGGCGACTGGAGTTGCTCTACCTGCCATACCGAAAATCCAACTGCGATGGGTAAACATACCGTGACTAAAAAAGCCATTAAACCGATGGCGCCATCTGCCAATCCTGAACGCTTTACGAATACCGCGAAAGTGGAAAAATGGTTTAAACGCAATTGCAAGGATGTGGTAAAGCGTGAATGCACCGCCCAGGAAAAAGGCGATGTACTTACCTACTTGTTGTCATTGAGCCGTTAAAAAGGTGAGAACAATTCTATGACACAGCGCATACTCGTATGGGATTTGCCGACCCGTATTTTTCACTGGGCACTGGCATTGAGCTTCGCTGGCGCCTTTCTAACATGCGAGAGCGAGCGCTGGTGCGACTTCCATGTGCTACTCGGTTACACGGTGCTGGGTCTGATCGTGTTTCGCCTGGTCTGGGGCTTTGTCGGTACGCGCTATTCCCGCTTCGCAGAATTCCTGCGAAGTCCTGCCTACGTGATCCGTTACATCGCCCAACTGCTCAGGGGACATGCGGAACATTCCGTTGGTCATAATCCGGCGGGCGCAGTCGCAATTCTGTTGCTGTTGCTGCTTGGAATTGCCAGCGGTGTCTCCGGTTGTGCGGTTTACGAAGAAGTCGGCGGCGACTGGTTGGAAGAACTGCACGAGTTTACTTCCAACGCAATGTTGGCGGTGGTTTTTGTGCATATTGCCGGAGTGCTGGTCACCAGCTACCTGCATGATGAAAACCTCATCGTTGCGATGATCAGCGGCAGAAAGCGCGGACCAGTCAATCAAGCCATCTCTAACAACTATCGGCTGATAGCCATGCTTTTGCTAACGGCACTCATCGGATTTTGGATTTGGGCTTGGCCGGATTCAAGAGACATGAAGTGGCTTTGCGAAATCGGACAAAGGCTTAATGGAGTTTCTGCTTTAATCATCGCCCCGACAAGAGAGTGACACAATAGAACAGGTTACACTGGGCGATCCGGTTTAACTAGGCGCGCTTCTTCGGCGGATTTCTTCGCTAAATCGGCATGCCTCAACTTACCGTGCTCGATAGCGTCATCCAGGCTTTTGATGCCGGCATCCAGGTGTTCATCAGCTGTTTTTGTTTGGGTTTTTGCTGCTTCCGCATGTTCCGCGATAGCCTTACCACCGCCGGCCTTGGCCGCAGCCTCCGCATGCATGATCGTATGGGATATATGGCTTTCTTCGGTAGAGGCGCCAAACGAACAGAAAGTCAAAAGGACGTCTGCCCCTAAACCGCTGAGTTTCGTGTCTATCTCCTGTAAAAAATTATATTTGAGAGCATCAATTTGCAGCAATGCTCGAGTTATGTTGCCTCCTTATAATAATCTCCTTTAAATCAACAAAGCCCCGCCAGATCTTGCCGATGTCCTGTTGTACATTTCTTTCTGATTTCATAGCCCTCAAACCGACGTACTAGCGCATCAAGTCCGAGCATCAGATGATAATCACGCAGTAAATCCACCGTCTATCGTCAGGCTTGCTCCGGTTACAAAGCCTGCTTCGGGTCCTGCAAGATAAGCAACAAATGCCGCAATCTCATCGCCGGTGGCATAACGGGGCAGGGCCATTTGCTTTCGCAGCATATCGGCAAGCATAGTTGTTCAAAACGGGGTAACATTGAAATTAATGGAATTATTTTTTGAATAATCTGTCGCATTTAAAATCGGATCGTCTACAAAAATTTGGGCACGATAATCTGTTACATTTTCCGGTTAATAAACATCTGAACAGGTAAGTGGTCAAGTTAATAACTTTTACCTTGGAGGTTTTTAACAATGTCAACCAGCAAATTTCAGTATTGGGCATTAGCGCCTAATGCATTCTCTGCGTTAAAAGAATTTACCAAAGCCCTGGAAAGAGGAAAATAAATGAAACGTATCAATTACATTCTATGAAAATCGGGTCGAGGTCCATAGCATTACGCAAAACACCAGTAACACGAAGACAGCAAAATTCCTGGTTTATGTTGTTAAGAAAAAAAGGGCGCCTGTAGTTGTCCCTTTGAACGAATGAATTATTACATAAGTATTTATACGTATTGTAATGCTGATTAAACCAACGAAGAATGATCGTCTGCGCAGATAACTTTCATGGCGGTTAATGGTAGGCACTACCGGACTTCCAGGCCAGCAATGAAACCTGAGAGAAGCCGGCATCCATTAGCCCGACAGGGAACGCACTACAAGTCGGCGCAAAAAATATTGAGACATTTCATTTATGTGTACTACATGCTGATAAAGACATTTTATTTGAGCAATAACTCAGGAGAACAGGGATGAAAATCAATCGACAGGGCTCGGCCCAATGGCAGGGAGGAATTAAAGACGGCAAAGGTACGATCTCGACCGAGAGCGGTGCCTTGAAGGGCTACCCTTATGGCTTCGCCAGCCGCTTCGAAGGATTGCCGGGCACCAATCCGGAGGAACTGCTCGGGGCAGCGCACGCCGGATGTTTTACCATGGCCCTATCATTAATCCTGAGTGAGGCAAAGCTCACCGCCGAACGGATGGAAACCTCTGCCAGGGTCACATTGGAGCAGGTTGAAGGGGGCTATGCCATTTCCGTTGTCCATCTGAAGCTGGAAGCCAAAATTCCTGGGGTGGACCAGGAGACTTACGAAAAACTTGCCGGCATGGCGAAGGCAGGATGTCCGGTATCCAAACTGTTTAAAGCCGATATCACGTTGGATGCAACTCTCGTTAACTAGTGCGATCGGTTATCAGAGAAATTATGCCGGATCATCAATCATTAAGTGTAACGGCTCGCGTTTGAAATCGGTCGGGCTTGCATTCAACGCTATTTTGGGCTCAAATTAATTGCAACTGAAATTACACCCGGGCTCACATTATCTGCAAATGAGCTTGCATTTATCCGCATTGGCTTGCATTCCATT
>JBBQCU010000257.1:0-5735 GCA_038319065.1 Methylococcales bacterium | reverse complement strand
AATTATGGTGATTTATCGGTATTGAGCTTTCATGCTACTAAAGTATTTAACACTTTTGAAGGGGGAGCGATTGTTTGCCCTGATGCAAAAACCAAGCAACGTATTGATCATTTAAAAAACTTTGGTTTTGTCGATGAAGTCACAGTAGTCGCACCTGGTATTAACGGTAAAATGAGCGAAATTAATGCAGCCTTCGGTTTATTGCAACTTAAAGGCATTGATGCTGCTTTGCAAAAACGACAGGTAATTGACGTTTATTACCGTCAAGAATTAACCAATATTAAGGGTATACATTGTTTGAAATCTGCAGGTGAAAAGTTAGCGAACTACGCTTATTTTCCTATTTTAGTTCAGCCTGACTATCCTTTAAGTCGCGATGCTTTGTATCAAAAACTTCAAGATAATGGTATTTATGCGCGGCGTTATTTTTATCCATTAATTAGTGACTTTCCAATGTATCGGGGTTTACCATCATCTGCCCCTGCTAATTTAGCTGTGGCAACAAAAGCCGCTAATGAAGTTATTTGCTTACCGATTTATCCAGACCTTTCCAAGGAACAAATTAATTTCATTCTCGAACTAATTATAGATAAGACTGAAAAATGAAGACCATTGCTATTATGCAGCCTTATTTTTTCCCTTATATTGGTTACTGGCAATTGATTCATGCTGTGGATCGTTTTGTCATTTATGACGATGTCAATTATATCAAAGGAGGATGGGTTAACCGTAATCGCCTTCTGATTAACGGTGTACCTGCCTATATTACAGCACCGTTACAACAGGCATCTCCATACAAACATATTTGCGATTTAGCGTTAAAGCCCTCCGTTATCTGGCGCGACAAGCTGGTCAAAATGATTGACAATACTTATCGAAGATCGCCTTATTTTAGCGAAGTATTTTCAATTATTGAGAGCTTGATTCGCTATGAAGCAGACAATCTGGCGGACTATTTAGTATACCAACTGCAAACCTTAGCTACATTCATGGGAATTAACACCGAGTTTGTACTAACCAGTCGTTGCTATGAAAATGACTACTTATCGGGACAGGCGCGGGTACTCGATATCTGCAAACAAGAACACGCTAGTACCTATATTAATCCGCAAGGTGGACAAGCCCTTTATGATACAGAAACATTCCGTAATGAAGGTATTGACCTGCATTTTATTGTTATGCGCCCATTACCTTATAAACAACGAAGTATCGAATTTATTCCCTATCTTTCAATCATTGATGCCTTAATGGAAATCGGGGCGTTTGATATGAAGCATCACTTAAATACATTTGATTTGATACCCCGCTGTGCCTATAGATAAACTAAATAAAGGTATACGGTTGATTAATCAAGAACACGATAATTTCAAAAAGCGTCCATAACAGGATATTTAAAATATGAATTCATTTGAACCAGAAAACCATTATTGGACCACTTATTGGACTACGCATCAAATAATTGAAAATGAACATCCACATTGTCAGGTAGGACGAACCGTTAATAAAATTCCAATTGACCAACAAAAATGGGAATTTCATTTGAATCAAATCGAGCAGATATTAAACCTCAATTCTAGCAACACTCTGCTAGATTTATGCGCTGGAAACGGCTTGATTACCATGCCGCTTTCGTTAAAATGCCAATCAGTGACCGCTGTTGATATTTCCAATACTTTACTTGAAAAGATAGATACTAATTTATATCCCAATATAACTGTGATAACAGGGGATGCTAGAAATATCAGTCTTCCATCAGAAGCCTTCTCAAAAGGAATAATGTATGGTGCATTACAATATTTCAATGAACGTGAAACAATTGGGATATTTGAAACGATTTACCAAACCCTAACACAGGGTGGATCGTTTTTAATCGGTGATATTCCAGATGTTGATTGCCTGTTTGTTTTTCATAGCAAACCAGAGTGGGTAAAAGCTTATTTTGATTCAGTAAAAAAGAACACACCCGCAGTTGGCACTTGGTTTAAAAAAGAGATACTGTTAGAAATGGCAAAGTACATTGGTTTTAGTGACGCGAAAATTCTAAGTCAACATCCTGATTTAATTAATAGCCATTATCGATTTGATTTAATGCTGACTAAATAAGAATAACAGAGACTCCACGCCATTGGGTTTTTCGTGCCAATACCAAACTGTAACAGTTAGGAGTGTATGTGTTTTCAGATGAAATCGCGAAATCAATTATGTAAGATTTTAAACACACTGCTAAATATTTTTCTTCAAAATGAATCAAATACCTAAAATTTCCGTAATCCTCACATCATTTAATCATGCGAACTACATTTGTGAAGCCATTGATAGTGTTCTCAAGCAAACCTTTACCGATTTTGAGCTGATTATTTTAGATGATGCTTCTTCTGATAATTCGTGGGATTTAATAACACAATATTCTGATCCAAGAATCAAGGCGTTTCGTAGTGAAGGGCAAGGTGAGGTTACATGGCGGTTAAACAACGCCATCTCCGGGTTGGTTGCAGGTGAATACATCGCTATTCACCATTCAGACGATGTTTGGGAGCTGGATAAGCTGGAAAAGCAGGTTGATTTTCTTGATGCTAACCAAGATGTTGGCGCAGTGTTTACATGGGTGCAAATAATTGATGAACAAGGTTTAAAGTCCACAGTAGATTGGTTTGATCAAGAGAACAAAACCCAATGGCAGTGGCTTAATCAACTTTTTTTTGAACAAAATCATCTATGCCACCCTAGTGTTCTGATCAGAAAGCTGTGTTATCAGGATGTGGGTGTATATCGCTTAAGTTTGTTTCAGACACCTGATGCCGAAATGTGGAGCAGGGTTTTAATAAAATTTCCCATACATGTTATTCAAGAGAAACTGACGAAGCATCGAAAATTTTCGGACAAGTCGAACGTCAGTGGCGATAGAATTGAAGGGGTAATCAGGGCTAACAACGAATGGCATGTCTTGCGGGCGAACTATCTATCCATTACCAACTTTGATGATATCGTTGCAACATTTCCCAGTCTTGAACGCTTTAGAAACCCTGAAGGTTTTGATAATAAATTCTTATTGGCTATGGCTTGCCTATATGAATGCAGCCAGCGTAGCGCTTGGCAATTAGGCTTAACCTGGTTATTCGAGTTAGTTGATGACGAAACCCAATATGAAAAAATAAAAAAGCTTTACTCCTTCTCTTATTTGGACTTTATGAGATTGACCGCTGAGTTTGATGTTTATGAGCTGCGTTCATTAGCCGAGCAGATCACCAATCTTAATCAAGCCCTATCCGAACGCGACAAGCAGATTAACGCATACAAGTTACAAGCAGAAGAGTTTGTTGTTCAAATACGCGATGCAAGTATGCAGATCGCTAATCTCAATCAGACCTTAACAATCCGTGATAATGAGATTGCTGCTCTCAATCAGACCTTAACAATCCGTGATAATGAGATTGCTGCTTTACGTCGCTCAACCAGTTGGCGGATAACAAAACCATTACGGTTCGTTTCACGCCGGTTTAGTAGCCTGCGGTTGGTCTCGCTAATGAAACGTGCTTGTAGAAAATTAACCGTTAACCTGGATAAGCTTCCAGAGAACTTCGATCGGGATGTCTATCTTAAACTGAATCCAGACGTGGCTGAGGCAGGTTTTGATCCGGCGATGCACTACTTGCTGGATGGTTGTCGTGAAGGTCGTGCTTACACGCTATCAGAGATGGATGCTGGTAGCGAGCATAGCAAGCTTCCGGATGATTTCGACCGGGAACAACCGAAGATGGATATTTGCGGCGATTATGATTTTAAACCGGATCGCGAGACGATACTGGTGGTTAGCCACGAGGCATCTAGAACCGGCGCGCCGATGTTATGTTTCAATCTCGCCCAGGTACTTGTAGGGCATTATAATGTTGTAGCGTTGTTATTGGGGGGCGGTCCACTTGCCGATGCATTTAAATTGGTGGGTGCGGCAGTGATCGAATCGTTTTACCTGAGAGGAAATCTGCTTCAAGCAAATATAGTCGTTGGCTCTATTTGCCAACGATTTAAATTTAAGTTCGCGCTTGTGAACAGCATCGAATCTCGCATTGTTCTCCCGGCTTTAAGCAAATATTTTGTTCCTTCAATTAGCTTGATACATGAGTTTTCGTCTTGTTATACACGCCCTCAAGAGGTATTAAGCGAAGCTTGCTTCTGGTCTGACAACGTGGTTTTTTCAGCAAATATCACCTTGGAAAATGCGATTGCTGAATATCCTTTACTAGGTCAACTTTCTGTTCCTGTTCTTCCTCAAGGCCGCTGTATTATACCTTTAGATGTGCTTGATGAAGAAAAACTCCAGGCAGAGGCCGAACGTGTCAGTCGTTTAATGCACCCACATGATAGTGCCAAAGATTCCCTAATTGTACTTGGGGCGGGGTCAGTTCAATACCGTAAAGGGGTTGATCTATTTTTAGAATGTGCGGCCCTTGTGCTTCGTTTGTCAGATGCGGTTAGGTGCCGTTTCGTGTGGATTGGTGGGGGCTATGACCCTTATAATGATGCTGGATATTCTGTCTATCTTGCCGATCAGATTCGACGTGCAGGACTTCAAGACCATGTGTTCTTTATTGATGAAACCCCAGCCATTGAGACAGCATATAGAGAGGCTGATCTGCTTTTACTTTCGTCACGGTTAGACCCCTTGCCAAACGTTGCGATTGATGCAATGGCGCATGGTATGCCAGTACTCTGTTTTGATAAGACAACCGGAATTGCTGATTTTCTTATTGAGAGTGGCTTGCAGGATCATTGTGTTGCACAATATCTTGACTCGGCTGATATGGCCAAAAAAATCGTGGCCTTGGCAGGTTCTCAGGCTTTGCGTAAGGATGTTGCCGAACGATGCCATGCCGCATCAATTGCATACTTCAATATGGATAAGTATGTTGCAAGTCTGGAAGGTTTAGCTCAAGACGCTTGCTATCGTATGGCGCAAGAGAGGAAAGATACTCACACAATTATCAACTCCGGCCTGTTTCGGCAAGATTTCTCATGCCCCTCCCTTCAGCAACGCGAGCCGATTGAAGATGCCATTCGTTTTTATGTTCGTGCATGGGTTACCGGGATTGACCGAAGAAAACCTTTTCCGGGTTTTCACCCCGGGATATATAAAGAACAGCACGGCGTTGCAATTCAAGGAACAGATCCATTTGCGGACTACTTACGAGCAGGTCTACCTGAAGGCCCTTGGAATTATCCAGTGATTTTCGAACAACAACTAGCAAGAGAAGAGTTGCCTGGCAATCATTGTGTTGCATTGCATTTGCACATTTGCAACCCAGAGCTGTTGCCCGAAATAATTACGCGGCTTGCGTGTAATCGGATTTGCCCCGACTTGTTTGTTAGCATCACTGATGAAAATGCTCGTCAGTTGGTTATCAATCAGCTAAGCGAATACCAGGGCAAAGTGGTTGATATTCAGCTTGTGCCGAATCGCGGCCGGGATATCGGACCGTTTCTTACGGCATTTGGTCACCGACTATTAGCTAACTATGATTTTGTCGGGCATATCCACACAAAAAAGACATTGGATGTAAAGGACGCTTCGAGTGGTGTGTCATGGCGTCAGTTCTTGTTAGTGAATCTGCTCGGTGGTGAATCAGGCCCAATGGCAGATTCTATCTTGGCACGTATGAACGACGATGCATCAATTGGGATGGTTTTCCCTGATGATCCTGATATAGTAGGTTGGGGGGCTAATCTGGCCTTTGCTGAAC
>JBBQCU010000256.1:0-5735 GCA_038319065.1 Methylococcales bacterium | reverse complement strand
TTGTTTCTCCGGAACAGCGATAACGGATATATCGATCTGCGTCATCTGGCCTACTTTTTCTTCAAGTGTCATTTCGGACAGCAGGATTTTGACTTTAATTTCCATTTCTTTGTTTGTTTCTTGAGCATTCACAGAGCACCCTTGCAGGAAAACTTGCGGGAGAATTAAGACGGTATTTTATAATTGCAATTTGTTTTCTCTGATAATTCGTGTTGTCTAAATTCCGGTAATCAGGGCTATTCAGATCGAAAAACGCTTATAATATTTTCCACATTCGTAACTGCGCTAAGTATAACACCCCCCATCTTTGCAGCAACAAACGTACTTTGAAGTTTTTTTGTTTTTCTTATCAGTGATTTTAGTCTTTTACCAGCGAAGTCTTTACATTTTCTGACATGAATTTGCTTCTCAAGCAGCAGCGGTAAGGGTTGGCAGGATGTTAAATCCTGTCGCATTAACACATGCTGCGGTTACGGCTCTGCCAAGCCAAGCAGGAATGGCCGCCGGTTTGGTTCGCGTAGGCAACAGAGCCTTACTTCGGCATCCAAAAAAATAAAAATTATAAATGAGGTATCCAGATAAATGCGGTGATGCTGGTACATACATGAGTGACAAAATCACTTTGCAGGCAGCCGAGGCTGGATGCAGGCAGGGACTAAGCCTATTTATGCCCCTGGTTTCCTGATGCCGTTCCCCGCATTGATTAATTTCAAAACTTTTTCCGAAGCAGTTTGAAAGTCAATGACCGCTTGGAGTCCTATGTATCTCATTGCTCAGCGATTGCATTGAGCATTAACCGGTGATTCAATTGAATCCACCCGGCCATCTGCTCTTGTTAAGGGTTGTATGATGTCTGCCATTATGCGACAGAACTCTGAGGACAGGCTTCAGACAAGCCTTATCAGTAAACAGCCTATAATAAAGTTATGACATCGTTTTTAACATTTATTTGTATATGTGTATTGATAAAATTGCAGCTGGAAACGGCAAACATTTGACGCGGTTTGATTGGTTTTAGTATGTAATTATTTTACTTACACACAACCTGACTAATGACCGGGGTAAAGCCTTACTCCACTGTAACCGACTTCGCCAGGTTTCTCGGCTGGTCTACATCAGTACCTTTTAATATGGCTACATGGTAGGACAAGAGCTGTAAAGGGATGGTATAGACAATCGGCGAAATTTCATTTTCCACTTGTGGCACCTTTATTATCTGGACATTTTCATCAGCTGCTGAAGCTAATGTTTCATCCATAAAAACAATCAATTGCCCTCCCCTTGCACTCACTTCCTGTATATTTGATTTCAGTTTTTCCAGCAGACTGTTATTCGGCGCGACGGTAATAACCGGCATATCTGCATCGATTAATGCCAATGGACCGTGTTTTAACTCGCCGGCAGGATAGGCCTCTGCATGGATATAGGAAATTTCTTTTAACTTTAACGCGCCTTCCATTGCTATCGGGTAATGGGTTCCTCTACCCAGAAACAAGGCATGTTGTTTTTCAGCAAATTGTTCAGCTAATGTTTTAATTTCATCATCCAGTTGTAATACTTTTTCAATTTTCCCCGGCAAACTGAATAATTCCGAGGTAATTTTTTGTTCCAATTTCTCAGTCAGTTGAAACCGTCTGCCTATTGCAATCACTAAGAGCATGAGTGTTGCCAGTTGTGTCGTAAATGCCTTGGTCGAGGCGACACCAATTTCAGGTCCGGCTCGCGTCATTAACACAAGGTCAGATTCTCTGACCAGTGAACTTTCCGGGACATTACATATCGCCAGGGAATATTTGGCGCCAAGCTTTTTAGCTTCTTGAAGTGCCGCCAGAGTATCAGCTGTTTCGCCCGATTGGGAGATGGTGACAATCAGTGTATCCGCTGCTAAAACGGGGTTTCTATACCGAAATTCACTGGCCACTTCAATATTGCAAGGTACGCGAGCCAGTTTTTCAAACCAGTAGCGTGCTACCAGACCTGCGTGATAACTGGTACCACAGGCTAATATTTGTACCGATTTTATGTTATCGAACACTTCAGAGGCATTGTGTCCAAATGAACTTTCTTGCAGACGATTATTTATGAATCGCCCTTCGAGGGCTTGCGAAATCGCAAACGGCTGTTCATAAATTTCTTTCAGCATGTAATGGCGATAGTCGCCCTTATCAACCGAGTCTGCAGTGAGTTGGCTTTCTTTAACTGGGCGGCTAACTATATTGTCATCTACATCGTAAATAACCAGCTTATTTATTGAGATCGAGGCTATATCGCCATCTTCGAGAAAAATAAAACGTTGAGTAACCGGGAGCAATGCTGCGACATCAGAAGCGACAAAATATTCACCAATACCGATGCCGATGACTAACGGACTACCTTTTCTGCACACCACGAGTGTTTCTGGTTCCGCTGCACTTATAATAGCCAGTGCATAAGCACCTTCAAGTTTCTTTATGGTGTGTTTGACGGCCTTTAATAATCCATCAATGGATTCCAGAGCGTGATCAATTTGATGCACAATGACTTCGGTATCTGTTTCTGAAGTAAATTCGTAGCCATTTTCTTTAAGCCTGCCTCGAAGTTGCTCATGATTTTCGATAATACCATTGTGTACAACGGCCACTTTATTTCTACAGGTATGCGGATGAGCATTTGCTGTACTGGGTTTGCCATGAGTCGCCCATCGTGTATGCGCTATTCCGATATTGCCCGAAATGGGATCAGCCTGTAATAATTCCTCAAGACCTTTAACTTTGCCCAACTCCCTTTTCCGGTATATTGTCTGATCTTTGATAACTGCTAACCCAGCTGAATCATAACCACGGTATTCCAGCCTTTTTAAGCCCTCCAGCAATATGGGCACTATATTTCGTTGCGCTATTCCACCTACAATTCCACACATATTATTTTTCCTGTTTTACGGGTCGTTGCCATCCATTGAGAGAAATCTGTTTTACTCTGCTTAAAGTCAACTGATTCTCAGGACTGTCTCTAGTGATTGTTGATCCTGCACCTATCGTGGCATTTTTTCCTATAGTGACCGGAGCGACTAGCTGGGTATCCGAACCAATAAAAGCGCCATCTTCAATAATCGTTCTGAATTTGTTAGCCCCATCATAGTTGCAGGTAATAGTTCCAGCTCCGATATTGACTTGTGCGCCCACAGTTGCATCACCAATATAACTTAAATGATTAATTTTACTACATGCCGCTACGGATGATTTTTTGATTTCTACAAAATTACCAATGTGCACATTTTCGGCTAAAACAGTTTCCGGACGCAGCCTTGCGTAAGGTCCAATTTTACTACCTTGCCCTATAACAGCATTTTCTATGACACAATTTGGCTGGATTTCTACGTTATCGCAAATAATGGAATTTTTTATATGCGTGTTGGCACCTATTTTGACGTTGTTGCCGATGCTATTTTTACCTTCGATGATGACATTTACGTCACATATTATATCTATCCCCATATTTTCAATTGAACCTCTGAGGTCAAATCGTGCTGGATCCATTATTGTGACACCCTGCTCCATCAATAGATAAGCCTGTTCATGCTGATAGACTCGTTCCAGGTGACTGAGCTGGATGCGATTGTTAACTCCCAAGACTTCATCAACTGTTTCCGGCTGATTCGTGATAATAGTAAAACCATCTGCAACCGCCATTTCAATAACATCCGTTAAATAATATTCGCCCTGGGCATTATTATTATTTAACTGATTCAGCCATTTTTTTAATTGTTCGCCTTGCACCGCCATGATGCCGGTATTTCCTTCCTTAATCAGTTTTTCATTCGCTGACGCATCCTTTTCTTCGACAATTCTTGTAACGTGTCCGGACTCATCCCTGACTATTCTTCCGTAACCAGTTGGATTTTCAAGATCGACTGTAAGCAAAGCAAGAGACTTGTCATTAACATTTGCTATTAACTGCTTTACAGTGGCTAGTTTTAATAAAGGCACGTCACCATATAGAATTAAAACAGTATTCGTGTCGTCAATTTGATCGGTAACCTGTTGTACTGCATGACCTGTCCCTAACTGCTGTTTTTGTTCAATCCAACTTACTTCCAAATCCTTTAAGGTATCTCTGACCAGGTCGGCACCATGACCATAAACAATTTTGATAGCATTGTTATTCAACTGGCGGCTCATATCATAAACATGCTGCAATAACGGCCTGTTGGCAATTTTATGCAAAATTTTGGGAAGTTCAGAACGCATACGCGTACCTTTACCCGCTGCAAGAATAATTGTCGTAATTTTCATTTCAGATCCTGTTAAACAAAAAAGCCCGATAGCGTTGTGTACGTTATCGAGCTTTTTTAAAAATCATTGAGAGGCGTTTATCCAAGCTGCAATAATCGCGCATCTTTACTGTTATCCACCGCGTTTTCTAAGTCTGTCCAGAGTTCTTAATTGCATAACAGCTTGCTCCAATTGCGCCTGTGCAGTTGCATAATCAATTTTGCTCGATTTATCGGCCAGAGCTTCTTCAGCTTTCGCTTTAGCATTCAGTGCGGCAGCTTCATCAATATCTTTTGCTCTAACCGCCGTATCAGCCAAAATGGTAACCAGATGAGGTTGCACCTCTAAAAGTCCGCCTGATATATAGAATGGATAACTTTCATTATCACTCACTTTTACCCGCACTTCACCAGGATTAAGCTTTGTTATTAAGGGGGCATGCCGCGGCGAAATACCTACTTCGCCAAGTTCCGCGGGAGCAAATACCATTTCTGCCAACCCGGAGAATATCTCACGTTCAGCACTTACGATGTCTACATGTATGGTCATGGTCATTTTTTTACCTTTTTAAATCCCCTCCCCGCCGTTTGGCAGGGAGATAGACAGCTTTTCATTGCTTTTGCATTTTCAGGTACTTCATCAATCGTACTATTACAATCCGGTCCCAGCGATTAGGCTGGCACATTGGTGCTTTAGCCTTTCATTACTCGTGCTTTTTCTATTACCTCATCTATCGTACCGGTCATATAAAAAGCTTGCTCGGGAATCGCATCGTACTCACCGTCAATAATTCCTTTAAAACCGGCAATAGTATCTTTAAGGGACACGTATTTACCAGGAGAGCCGGTAAAAACTTCAGCAACAAAGAAAGGCTGAGATAAGAAGCGTTGCATTTTACGCGCTCTTGTCACGGTCAATTTATCTTCTTCAGATAATTCATCCATACCCAGAATAGCAATAATATCGCGCAATTCTTTGTATCGTTGCAAGATTCCCTGAACTTTACGTGCGACATCATAGTGCTCTTGCCCGATGACTAAAGGATCGAGCTGACGGCTGGTTGAATCCAGTGGATCAATAGCGGGATAAATACCCAACTCGGCAATTTGACGTGACAATACGACGGTCGCGTCCAAGTGAGCAAAGGTTGTTGCAGGTGATGGATCAGTCAAGTCATCTGCCGGTACATAAACCGCCTGGATTGAAGTAATAGAACCGGTTTTAGTTGAGGTAATACGTTCTTGTAAAACACCCATTTCTTCGGCCAGTGTAGGCTGATAACCCACTGCTGACGGCATACGTCCCAAAAGCGCCGATACTTCAGTACCCGCCAGGGTATAACGATAAATGTTATCAACGAAGAATAAAACGTCGCGGCCTTCATCACGGAAATATTCCGCCATGGTTAAACCGGTCAACGCAACGCGCAGTCTATTTCCCGGCGGCTCGTTCATCTGACCGTAAACCAGCGATACCTTGTCGATT
>JBBQCU010000255.1:0-5752 GCA_038319065.1 Methylococcales bacterium | reverse complement strand
CCGACCAGATGCAGCATGTGGTGATGGTTGTTCCAGTAGATGCCCACATAAACAAAGCTGAGCACGTAGCTCAGGAATACGGGTGCCATGGGAACGAGTGCGTCCACAGTCGGGCCGTGAGGTACCTTCATTTCCAGCACCATGATTGTGATGATGATGGCGAGCACGCCGTCACTGAATGCCTCTAGTCGACCTTTGCTCATAATCTCTCCTTATAGCTGTGTGCTTGCCATGAAGTCTTTTAATTGTCGCCGAAGCTGCAAGTGAGGCTGCTCGCCGACCTAGCAACGGGTAACGAGTCTGTTCACAAAACTAAGTCGAACTAGGTGGTCAACAATGGAAACGCTATGCTCCCCGCAGGCGAAGCCCAGTTGTGTACAAGTTCGGCGACGATAGCGTTGGTGCTTGTCAGCTCAACGCCTGCACGCTCCATTCTGCGCCAAGCCATTTCCTCCACGATCTGATTTGTTGAACCACACGCATCACAAACGACCTTCACATTGAAACCTTCTCTCAGAGCACTGATCGCTGGCCCAACCATGCAAACATCAGTTGTTACGCCAGCCATTACGAAGTTGCGCCGCCCTGTCTTGCGACAAGCATTGGCGAAGTGGTCATCATCCCAAGCGTTGACTACACCTTGGCGCTTGATACGGGCTGCGAATGCTTCAGAGAGAATTTCTTGCAGTTCAGGCATCAATGGACCCTGTGCGTCGACATTGGTTTCTTGGCTGGATGTTAGAACCGCCGGCATCCCCGTGCCTTTGGCGAACTTCGCCAGAATGATCACGTTCCGCTGAAGCAGCGGGAGCGGCGTGGTGCTGGCCCACGTATTCGTCCCTACCTGATGGTCAATTAGAATTACCGCAGTGTCTTCGATATTGAAAGTGTTCATAAAAGTTCTCCTCGTGTGATGAAAGACGGTTGAAAACATTTGATGCACAGCTCCATGTGAAACAAAACTTTTGAAATCAGCAGCGCGCGGCGCTTTTCCGCGTGTTTGCTAGAGTGATGAGTTAGAGGCTCGGTGTTGATGTCCATGGTTTACCTACTCGGCAAACACTGCTGCCGCTGCAGACTCTGCGCAGGCACGGCCACGCACTAGCTGCACCTCGTCGCCCAAGGAGAACTCGCCGCCTTCGATCACGAAGCAGTTAAGCGCGAGCTTGCCGTCGAAGCTTCGGTAAATGCTGCGGGTAATTTCTTTGTCTTGGACTAGCGTGTCGGGATGGTACGCAGTCATGATGCAACGCAGACGCAAATCCTGAACACCAATGAGTACCTTGCCTATACGCAGACAGCCACCTGGCCATTCGCGTTCGGCCAACCCCTCGACACCACCGATCACAATGTTGGGCCGTAAGCGACGATGGTCGTGACCGAAGGCGGCGATGGCTCCGTCGGTGGCTACCAGCAACGGCAGCACATCGAAGCGCTCAAGGCCATCGTTGCGCACCAGCTTTGCACCAGGCCCGGCAATGTTAACTATTTCGGCGGCAACCTCCGGACTGTTCCACGGCTGGTTATCCACCAGAGGTTCACCATCTGGCCCAAGAGTACCCTTATGACCCAGGAAACGCGGATGGGAGCGTGAGGTGATCACCTGCTCATGGGCATCCTCGACGTGTACGACTCGGTCGCCTTCTATACCGAGCAGCCCGATGCGCACCCGGTGCAGCTTCTCGCCGGCCATGGTTTTAACCGGATATCTCCAGATTTCCGTGACTTTCATTACCACCTCAGTTACTGACTGACCTACTGGCCTGCTAAAAGGGTATTGTCTAATAATGAATATCTTATACTTGTTTCAATCTAAGGCGACAAGAATATCATTCAAGATCATTTTTTCTAGTCTGGATCACACCCAAAATTTGTATGCTACCCTGACACTGGAAAGCATTTAGATAAAATCATCACCGTCTGCAATTGGCCGTTGGCTGACGATGGATAACCTCAAAATTTGATGATTGGCAGCGGCTGCTTTCGTAGGAATATCCTGTATTGTATTATTGCAATTAAACAGGGTCTTATTCGATGTTTACAGGCTGGTTGCAAGTAATCCGGGCAGATTTGAAATTAATCCGGGCCGAAAATGCGGATGTTTGCAGGCCGCGACACTTGGCAAAAAAAAACACAACCGGCGAAGCCGCACACACTACAGAAGGGTGTAGTTGGAAATTAGACCAGATCAGGGTTTTAGTGACCGTTGGCCTACATTTTGTCAGATTAGGATGTCTGTCGCCAACCCAGCCATAAATTATTTTCAATATATTGGGAGGCCGTCTCGACCTGAGGACTGGTTGTTAAACCAGAGCCTGTTTTGTAGATTGCCCCGGCCCTTTCGTGCTTTTCCTGGTTAAAAATAAATGACCTACCAACTACCCTACACCATCACCCCTGCGATACTGAATCGGTTCGCCGAAATCAGCGAGTTGATCGGTCGTTATTCATTGTTGGCTGAACAAAACCAGACATCACGCTTACGCCGGGAAAAACGGATTCGCATTATCCAGGCATCACTATCCATCGAAAACAATACGCTGACTTTGGAACAAGTCACTGCGGTCATCGATGTCAAACGTGTTCTTGGTTTACCAAGCGAGATTCGGGAAGTCCGCAACGCATTTGCGGACTACGAGGCAATGGAACACTGGCAGCCAACATCGGAATCCGATTTATTGACTTGGCTTAAACGCAGCAAGGAACACCCGTTGGTCGCCAGTTGCCTGTTTCATTATGAGATGGAGTTCATTCATCCATTTGCCGATGGTAACGGTCGCATGGGGCGGTTATGGCAAACCTTTATTTTGAGGCACTGGAAACCCTTGCTGGTTTATTTGCCGGTGGAAACCGTTATAAATGAACGTCAGGATGAATATTATCGGTTGAGACTATTGGCGACAAAGAACAGGCATGAATAGTAAACTGGAAACTATCACAGGAAAAAATACATGATTACCAGAAATCTGCTACAACGCTCTGCTGAGGTCGCGCTTATTGCGCTGAGCGCCTCCGCAAGTGGCTGAAACGGGAAAAATGTTGATATTTAAAATAGTTCGAGTAACTTATCCACTCTCGGGCATTACCTTTTAGTTCTCTAAGATTTTATAGGAAAAATTATGCGTTTATTTTCAGGTTATTTAAAACAGTTACTGCTTTACTCGGCTCTATTTGTTCTGTCGGTAACTATCCATGGTTGTTCCCTTTCATATAGTTCAAAAAGCATTTCAGACTCGACAAGTTCGATTGTTAGTAGCCCATCTTCAATTTCTGGAAAAAGCAAAAAATACCAAAAT
Source organism: Methylococcales bacterium (assembly GCA_038319065.1). Lineage (GTDB taxonomy): Bacteria > Pseudomonadota > Gammaproteobacteria > Methylococcales > Methylomonadaceae > Methylobacter_C. The sequence goes on along the minus strand of JBBQCU010000255.1, from coordinate 2,456 downwards.
GAAGTTGCCGATTATACGATGGCTTATGTTAAATCTTCCCAGCCCGGTGCCGATTACACGAGTTTCCTCAAAGGAATAAGTGATATTGCTGCAAAAGAAGGAGTAACAAACTGGGATCAGGATTCATTGACCTATATGGGTATCGGAAAAGGCTTGAAGAAGGCTAATGTTGAAGGCGTTGCCTATGAAACCTATAAAAGGAATTTTGCCGGGGGCAATTCCCAAAAGATGGAAGAAATTCAGGGCGGTTATGAGTCCGAATAGTAGTTTCTGTGTTATTCAATTTTTAACAGGCTTCAAAGTTTTTGTGTGTTAACTAGTCATTTTAGGGACGTGCATGAAATAACTAAAACATCTTGCGTCCTCTCCCTACGGGAGAGGACGGCCCTGAGTTGTGTAGAAGGGGTTGGGATAAGGGGATATAATGCTCAAGTTATTTCGTGCATTTTCTCTAGCTTTAAGCCTGTTTTCATTAATGCATTTTTTATCGCGTTATTTCTAAATACATCTGCGGCTTTGGCGGTATCGTTTGAATATCTTTATATAGAAGCGAATGAGGGTAATTCCAGCGGCGGGCACAGTGCCCTACAATTGGGAGATGAAATTTATCACTATCAACATCATGATTCCGGCTTAATTCGCCTACTCAAAGAGGATAAACCGGAATTTCATTTTCTATATCGTTTTTTGCAGAACCGGCGTATTCATTTGAGCCATATTGAGGTGTCTGAAGAAACCTTTAATATGCTCAGGGAACATTTTAAGTTGCAGTTTCTTGCACAGAATCAACAGTTTAAACAACTGAATGATTTATATAAAGATCGTGTTCTTTTGCGTCGAATGCTCTATAGACCAAGTGCCGATGATACCTTTACGAATACTGATTTTTCTGCTGTTTTACGGCTAAACGGTGCCGGACTTTTTTATGCCGAGAAGGAATTGGACAGTCAAAAATCAGACCGGCACATAAGAAATGTCAGTGAGGTGCATTCTCAATCGTCCCATACTATGGAATTATTGCGGAAGAAAATAGAGCAATACTATGGACAAGGTTACTTATTGCATCGCCGGGAACAAATTGCCAGCCTTATTAAGGCATTAACTCCCAGGCATTGGCCTGTAGTTAAGCCGATTTTGTCAATAGGTAACTTTCCTCCATCGATCAACTCATTTGCCGACAGTTATACAGATTATTTAACGGGATTAGTCGCCATAAAAATACTCTTGGAAGAGCAGCCGTTACGTTCGGATGCTTTCTTCGTATCACCTGAGGCAGTGACTCCTGAAGAAAAAAAAGTCTTGCAGAGATTACGAGACCAACAGACCTTAAGTTTGATAAAGGCGGTCAATTCCGGACGGCCGGACTGGGGATATGCTGTTTTAGTCAATTTGGCCCGGTTTGCTGCCGTCGACCTCTCATTGCAGTTGGGTCAATGGGTATTTATTGATGATTTCGCCATGGACAGTGAATGGGTCCGCCCTGACCAATTTGCGCAACACGCAGAGCAATTGCAAATCCAGATTAACGACGCACTGGCCAATTTGATACAAACCCGTAAAGCCTTGTTAAGTCCTGACGGCCTTAATGAATCCAACTACAGCAAGCTTGAAATGTCTGCTAACCGGTATTTTGAATTGCTCAAAGGCACACGGAATAAGGCTATCCGGTATATTGGTGAAAAAGCGTTGCCAACTAAAAGTATCAGTCTGCCGGACTGGATCGTACCCGAATTAACGCAGCAACAATTAAAAACAGCCTTAAAAGAGCTGGATAACTATGAAAACGAATTATTGCATGAATTGGCGGAACATTACCGGTATGATTTGATTACCCGAAATTGTGTTACCGAGCTTTTTAGAACAATTGATCAGGCTCTGTTACGGCCGGTCAAAGTAGATGCCGATCAATCGAAACAAGTCGAACTGCTAGCAGAAGAATCTACGGAACGCCTGGGTGGAAACATCTCGGCAACTTATAATTTTATTCCTTTTGTATCCTTTCAGTCCGTACAAGAGCACTATAAAGTAACGGCAAGTACAGAATTAAATTCGTACCGTAGTCAACAATTAGAAAAGCTTTATGCCCGAGATAACGGGTTGATGGTTGCACTGCGTGAATCTAATATCTTAACCAGTAGCTTGTATACCTATAATCCCGACGATGCTTTTTTTGTTTTTTTTACCGACAATACCCTGGTATTAAGGCCAATTTTTGGACTATTCAATACCGCTGCTGGAATTGGCCAAAGTCTATTTGGCTTTTTAAGCTGGCCGTTTGATGCCGGCAAAAATCTTGAAGCAGGGGCAACGGGGGTGTTAATGAGCTTGCCCGAATTATTATTTTTTAATATGCGCAAGGGCAGTTACAGGTATTTGTCTTACAAGCAATTTTTAAATGATGAAAAATCAAGATATTGATTTTCATTTAAAACTGTTGAAAATAGTCTCAAAACATA
>JBBQCU010000254.1:0-5783 GCA_038319065.1 Methylococcales bacterium | reverse complement strand
CTTGAGCATGGATTGCGCTTTCTGTGAAATATACACGCAGGCTTGCGGGGCCCGGCTCATTAGTTCCGGTAAAGCGCCGGTGTGATCCGGTTCCAAGTGATTCAAGACGATCACTTTTATTTCGTCATACCGTGCTACCGACTCCAAACGGGCAAAAAAATCGCCGGAATAGTTTTCCTTTACCGTATCGATAACCGCAACGCCTTCGCTGCCTCTAACCACATAGGCATTGTAAGAGGTGCCATTGGCGGTTTTCAGGATGATGTCAAAGTTGCGTAAATTAGGGTCCAGAGCACCTATCCAGTGCACCCTGGGCGATAACGCAACGGCCTGTGGTATGCCATCAACCGTTAATACCGGCAGCTTACTCATGACTGCAGCTTGCTGTATCGAGTATTCGAGGACAACTCTCCAGATCAGTCGTTGCCCCAATTTCAGTTAATCCTATCCACTTTTCAACTGCTTGCTGATCGAATCCAGCCATCAAGCAATCGCCAGCCTGCATTAAAGGACGGCGTATTAACAAGGGAGTTTCCAGCATCAGTTCTAACGCTTCCTGTTCAGTCAGTGAATCAGGTTCAATCTCGCCGTGTTTGATCGCCGGTGCGCTGTAATTGAACCAATCCCGTACCGGCAATGCACCGAAAAAAGCGCGCAAGCGGTCTGGCTGCCAGGTTTCAGTTAATAAATTTCTTGCTACAACCTGATGGCCTGCTGCTGCTAACAGTTTCTTTTGCCGGGTATTGTTAACACAACCGGGTTTTTCGTAGAAAGTGACAGTAGCCATCAGATGTGTCCTCAATTTAGTGGGACTGAAGCTCAGCCATGGCTTCCGCCATTTTTTCCGGAGGAATACCGGTTAAAGAGCCGGGCGGATTAATTGCCTCGCCCAGTGAATTCAATATCGCGCCCTCAATCGGGCAAATACTGGCGCATTGGAAGACGGGAAAGTCACCTTCACATTCAGTGCATTTTTTAGGGTCAACCATAAAATGCGGTTTGGCTTCGTAAATCGCTTTACTTGGACAAACCGGCTCACAGGCAAAACAATTTACGCAAGACTCAATAATTTTTACTGCCATAACAAACTCCTAAAACATTCACGTTTCAACGGTCATTGTGAGAATGCAGCATTTTATGGGAGCGGCTTTAGCCGCGAATATCGCGGCTAAAGCACTTCCACAGAATCTATGCACTTGCCCTTGCAGCTTCTTCAGGCTTTGCATCCAACTTACCTGCGGCCGCCATTTCCTTGTAAACCGCCATGACAGCCTCTTCAATAGGTTCCATTGCATGTTCGCCGTTCGGAGCGATACCCGCTGCTTCCAGCATTTCCCAGGGTTCATAACCGACTTTGGAACATAACACCGCTTCAAAGCCGGCTAAAGCGCGGATAGTCACCTGCAAAGTGCTTTCGCCGTCGCCGCAGGTGCTGTCGCCCCCGCAATATTGATCGGCTTTGCGATGACTGATAAAACGCACGCCGTCTGGCGATGCTTCATAAATCAGGAATTCCCTGGCATGGCCGAAGTGCATGTTGATCACGCCCTGGCCGCTGGTGGCTACTGCCATTAAAACCGGACGCGTGGTGAGCTTGGGTTCCTGTTTATGTTGCTGTGCCTTTTCGGCTTTTTCCAAACGCTTGCTGTCCATTTCAGCCTGTATGGCAGTATGAATCACCTTGCGTTTTTCCATCGCCGCCTGATAGTCGATTTCCATTTCTTCAATCTTATCCAGGGTAAATTCATCACCCCGATCTTCGCCCAGCAAGCCTACCGCATCGGCGCGGCATTGGCGGCAGTGGCGCATCATGTTCATATCGCCGGAGCAGCTATCTTGCAAGTCTTGCAGTTCATCCGGAGTAGGGCCGCGTTGCCCCATAACGCCATAGAAGGTACCATGTTCGGCTTCTGCGATCAGCGGCATCACGTTGTGTAAAAACGCGCCTTTCGATTTGACCACTTTACTGACCTCAGCTAAATGCTGATCGTTGACACCGGGAATCATGACAGAATTGACCTTCACTAGAATGCCTTTGGCAATCAGCATTTCCAGGCCTTTTTGCTGTTGTTCAATCAGGATTTTTGCAGCTTTTTTGCCTTTAATGCGTTTATTGTTCCAGAAAATCCAGGGATAAATTTTTGCGCCGATTTCAGGATCAACGCAATTAATGGTGATCGTGACATGATCGATATTGTGTTTTGACAACTCCTCTACCGCATCGGGCAATGCCAGTCCATTAGTAGATACGCACAATTTAATATCGGGCGCTTCCTCGCTTAAGCGGCGGAAGGTTTCGAAGGTGCGTTCAGGATTGGCTAAAGGATCGCCGGGGCCTGCAATACCCAGTACGGTCATTTGCGGAATAGTCGCCGCTACCGCCATGGTTTTTTTAACCGCTTGATCCGGGGTTAACAATTCAGAAACTACACCGGGACGGGATTCATTGGCGCAATCATATTTGCGGTTACAGTAATGACACTGGATATTACATGCCGGCGCAACTGCAACGTGCATACGGGCAAAGTAATGGTGAGCATCTTCGGAATAACACGGATGATTCTGCACTTTTTCCCGGATTGAGTCAGGCAGTGTATCCATTTTATTTTCTGTAGTGCCGCAAGAACTGGCAGAACAGCCGCCTTTTGCTTCGGGTACATCGTTTAATACTGGCAATTGCATCGGATTAACCTCTTAAGTTACATTTACAAAATGTAAAAGCACATGCCGTGCCAACGCCACAACTTTATTTTATGTTATTGATTTATATTAGCTTTATCATTTGTGGATGAGTGGATTGTTGTAAACACAACAGTCATGATTTAGTATTTTGTCATTAACAACACAAACGGATATATATAATTGCCTTTGATATAATTAAGCGCCTTCCATACACAATCAGGATTTAGCAATAAATAACCTTTGTTAATCAAGGTGCAAAAGAACCACAAATAGGTTGTTTTACACCTATCGTTACCTTTCATCCCCATGTTTTATTGAAAAAAGAACCCCAGACATACATGAAATCATAGCCTTACAAGCACTAGCAGTGTTGGCACAATAATCGCATATAACAAAATAGAAACACTACTATTACGAAAAAACGAGGATTTATAAATGAGTGAAGCTTCACTGACCGCATTACCCAAAACCGGTTTGGACGGTTTAAAAGAAAACTGGCATAGCGATTTGCTGTCAGGATTTCTGGTTTTTCTTATCGCTTTGCCGCTGTGTCTGGGCATATCAATGGCTTCCGGTTTTCCACCCTCGGCCGGTATTATTACGGCTATTATTGGCGGGATCCTGGTTTCGCGTATAAGCGGCTCGTTTGTAACGATTAATGGCCCGGCTGCCGGGTTGATTGTGGTGGTTCTGGGAGCAGTACAGGAACTGGGCGAAGGCGATGCGATGGCAGGTTATCGTTATACTTTAGCGGCTATTGTTGTTGCCAGTGTTTTACAGATTTTAATGGGCTATTTTAAAGTAGGCCGCCTTAGTTCGTTTTTTCCGGCATCGGTGGTACATGGCATGTTGGCGGCTATCGGCATTATTATCATGGCCAAACAAATCAACGTAGTGCTGGGTACTACGCCGGAAAAAGGGAGTAGCCTATTTTCGACTATCGCACAGATTCCGCACAGCATTATTAATCTTAATCCGGATATTGCCATTATTGGTGTTTCAGGATTAATAATCCTGATAATCTGGTCGATGATAAAAAATCCAAAATTAAAAATGATTCCGGCTCCTCTTATTGTGGTGTTGGTAGGTATGGGGTTAGCCCGGTATTTTGATCTGGAACATGATCACATGTATCTGTTTCTGCCGGACGCCCATTTTTTGCCGCATCACGAGGCAACCGTCGGACCGAAATTTCTAGTCGCGATTTCTGATAATTTCATGTCCAGCTTTTATTTTCCTGACTTTTCAAAAACTCTGAGCCTTGAGTTTTGGGAAGCTGTGGTGAGCATTTGTTTGGTAGGCAGTCTTGAGAGTTTACTCAGTGCGATGGCAGTTGATAAACTTGATCCCTATAAACGCCATTCCAATCTTGATCGTGACTTATCCGCGGTCGGCACAGGCAATTTGATTGCCGGTTTGATCGGCGGCTTGCCGATGATAGCGGAAATCGTACGTAGTTCGGCCAATGTGAATAATGGAGCAAAAACTGGCTGGGCCAACTTCTTTCACGGCGCATGCTTACTATTGTTTGTAACATTGTTTCCTCGCCTCATTCATAGCATTCCTTTGGCTTCATTGGCTGCGTTGCTGGTATTTACCGGTTTTCGTCTGGCCTCACCTAAAGAATTTGCCAAGGTCATGGGCGTTGGCAAAGAACAGTTATTTATGTTTGTGGTAACGATTATCGGTGTGTTGGCAACCGATTTATTGATAGGCGTAGCTATCGGTATCGTAGCCAAATTTGGTATCCACATGCTTCGTGGAGTCAGGCTGAATAACCTGTTTAAAATGCGCTTTGTTATTGAACAGAAAGATCCTGGTACATTTGTAGTTAGTATAGTCGGCGCTGCAATTTTCTCTAACTTTATGCCATTGAAGACCGCCTTAGCCAATCTGGAAAACGGCAAGACAGTAATCTTTCAAATGAACAATACTTATCTTCTTGACCATACCGTGATGGAATTCCTTCACGATTTCCAGCATAACTATGAAGGGAACGGTGGTAAATGTGTGTTTTATGGGCTTGAATATCACGATACCTACTCAAGACATCCTTTGGCGGCACGTAAAATGAAACCCAACCACATGAGTCGCCGCAAAAGTGACCATTACGGCGTGTAGGTATGAGTTTGTATGGCGTAAGCTCCCATAGACATAATCTAGTGGTATAGTGTGGTCACCTGAGAATCATTTAGAGATACACTCTACTAAACTACACGAGTACTACTATGAATAAACCATCCCTGTCAGCTATACCCGAGACCGGCCTGGCGGGCTTAAAAGAAAACTGGCGCAGTGATTTACAGTCAGGATTTCTGGTTTTTCTTATCGCCTTGCCGCTGTGCCTGGGAATATCAGTGGCTTCCGGCTTTCCACCCTCGGCTGGTATCATCACGGCTATTATCGGAGGCCTATTAGTCTCGCGCATCAGCGGTTCATTCCTGACAATTAATGGACCCGCAGCCGGTTTGATCGTGGTGGTTTTGGCGGCCGTGCAAGCGCTGGGTGAAGGCGATGCTTTGGCCGGTTACCGTTATACGTTGGCGGCAATTGTGGTGGCCAGTGTATTTCAGGTATTGATGGGGGTTTTGAAGATGGGGCAGCTAAGCACCTTTTTTCCCACGTCGGTGGTACATGGCATGCTGGCAGCGATTGGCATTATTATCATCGCCACACAAACCCACGTCATGCTGGGGGTAACACCGGAGCCAGGCAATCTGTTTTCGATCATCGCACAGATTCCGCATAGTTTGCTCAACATGAATACGGAAATCGTTCTTATCAGTTTTTTAGGTTTGCTAATACTGATAGTATGGCCGTTAATCGGAAGCAGAATTCCCGCTCCGGTCATCGTAGTGCTGGCAGGTATCGTATTCGCCTGGCATTTTAATCTGGCTCAAGAACCGGCTAACAGCAGATCGGCCTACCTGGTTGCGATTCCTGATAATTTTCTGGCCGGCTTTTATTTTCCCGATTTTTCAAAAATAACCACACTAGCTTTTTGGGAAGCCGTGCTTGGTATCAGTTTAGTGGGTAGTCTTGAAAGTTTGTTGAGTACGTCAGCGGTAGATAAGCTCGATCCTTATAAGCGCTCTTCTGAC
>JBBQCU010000253.1:0-5796 GCA_038319065.1 Methylococcales bacterium | reverse complement strand
AGGCGGCAGCAACATTTCTTGTTGCCGGTTTAATACGGGCTGATAGCGACGTGATGGCATGATTGTGTATGTTAAGTTGGAACTTCACCGGATGGTGTGCCTATTATAAGGTATTGGGGGCGATAATACTTTCACAGTCTCTCCAGCGTGAGAACGATGAAATTGAATAATGGCGATTGTGCTAACCCAAAATTACAAAAATAGCCGGGTTTTTTATTGCTTGGCCAGTTACGGCAATATAGGTATAGTTTGTTGATGTTCACTTTTTCCCTTTTGCCTACAATACCAAGTCTAATCCTTATCAAGTGAGGCTATAAACAATGAAAACTGAATTTACAGCAATTATTAAGCAGGATGGCAATTGGTGGCTCGGCTGGGTAGAAGAAGTCCCTGGTGCAAATACGCAGGAAGAGACAAAAGAAGAATTGCTGATTAGTCTAAGAGAAGCAACCAGAGATATTTTGGAATTACGGCGCGAGGAAGCTCGCAGGCAGGCAGCTAATAATTACGAAGAAATTCCATTGGTGATATGAAGCGCAACGAATTAATTCGACACTTGTCGAGGTATAATTGCGAGTTAGTGAGAGAGGGTGGTCGGCATTCGATATGGAAAAATAAGCACACTGGTGATATGTCCGCCGTTCCACGCCACAATGAAATAAAAGAATTCATGGCTCAAAAAAAATTTGTCAAGACCTCGGTATTGATAAGCCATAACAACCCAAAAATTCGCCCCTTAATTAATGGTCAAGCCTAACCTTGCGCTCAAACTGGATACGCCTTCGGCGCGCCTCTTAGCTCCTCGTTATGTTTTCGCTAAAGTTGAGCTGGTTCCGGTTGGTGCTTGGGAACCAGCGCATGTGGTTATCTAACCAAGAAAGATCTTCAATAACGATTGATTTAAGGTGACAAGACAAAAAGGCCATCCTGACACTCTTCTACTTTTCGCTATTTCTCCAGGCCAATAAAATCCCAAATTTTGTGAGACAACGTTGAGTTTGCTTGTTCGGGTACGGGCGGACCATTAGGATAGTTCAGTTCATAAACACGAGTCGCTTCCTGGGCAAGATCCTGCATGTCAAGTTTGGTATACGCTTCCTGTAAAACCTGCAAGGCATAAGGAACAGCGGGGGTGCGCTGGTATTTTTCAATAACAGTCGATGCTCTGTCGACGGCAGCGACATACGCTTTACGCTTCATGTAATAGCGGGCAACGTGGACTTCATACATTGCCAGGTTATTTTTAAGTGCAATCATTCGCAAACGGGCATCGGGCACGTATTTGCTATGCGGAAACCGGCGTATCAGTTCGTCAAAATTATTGTAGGCATCGCGGGCAGTTCCCGGATCGCGTTGCGATGTATCTGTCGGCAGGAATCGATCAATAAAGCCTATGCCTCGATTGTAATTGACCAGGCCTTTTAAATAATAGGCGTAATCAACTCCGGGGCTGCGGGGATTCATTTTAATGAAGCGGTCGGCGGCGGCAATTGCCGAGTCAGGATCATTATTTTTGAAATAGGCATAAGCAATATCCAGTTGCGTTTGGGCCGAGTCCTCACCGAAAGGGTAACGGGATTCAAGAGCTTCGTAGAGCTTGATGGCTTTTTCATAACTACCGGCATCTAGCGCTACTTTTGCCTGGTCGCGAAATTTTTCGGCAGTCCAGTCGGCGTATTCATCTCCTTCTGATGAACTGGAGTCACTGGAGAAGAGTTCTTTAAGCGAACTACAGCCTTGAAGACACAGGCCTAAACAACAAATAAATAAAAATTTAATTAAAATTAATCGCATAGTACTAACGACACGTTGTAATATTAGAGGTTTTCTCGCAGGATAAACGGCGATATTTGAAATGGCTTTTAATCATGGGAGTATAACTTAACAATGGGTTATTCAGAAGAACTTGTTATGGCAAAATTAACAGCAGAAGTGCCTTACGAAATGGCGGGTATGCGTTTGGATCAAGTACTTGCGGAACTGTTTGCGGATTATTCGCGCAGTAAACTGCAAACCTGGGTTAAATCAGGGCGGGTACAGGTTAACGGTTTAACACTAAAGCCAAAAGACAAGCTTGAAGGCGGTGAAGCGATAACGCTGGATGCCGAAGCAGAAACTGTAGTGATGTCTGAAGCTGAAGCAATTCCTTTAGATATTATTTTTGAGGATGAAAGTCTGTTAATTGTTAATAAGCCGGCAGGTTTAGTGGTACACCCAGCAGTAGGGAACTGGCACGGCACACTGCTAAATGCCTTGCTAAACCATGATCCAACTCTGGAGACATTGCCCAGAGCCGGCATCGTACACAGGATTGATAAGGAAACCAGCGGTTTGCTGATGATTGCAAAAACCTTGCAAGCTCACAATAGTCTGACGCAACAGCTACAGGAGAGGGAAATTACCAGGGAGTATTTAGCAATTACAAGAGGACGGATGACGGCAGGTGGGACGGTAGATGAACCGATAGCCAGGCATCCTACTGACCGTAAACGCTATGCAGTTAAAGAATCCGGCAAATTTGCAGTCACGCATTATCGTGTAGTGCAGCGCTTTACCCGGCATACTCTGGTTCAGGTTAAACTGGAGACGGGGCGTACTCATCAAATTCGCGTACATATGGCTCATATTCGTTATCCGCTTCTGGGTGATCAAGTCTACGGCGGACGTTTTCAAATGCCGGCCGATTGTAGCGAGCGGCTGGAAAAAGAATTACGCAGCTTTAAACGTCAGGCATTACACGCGGCAAAATTGGGTTTGCAGCATCCGGTGACGGATGAATATTGTGAATGGGAGCAGCCTTTACCCGAAGACATGACCCGTCTATTAGACGCTTTAGCTGAAAATGAGCAAGATTAAACACTGGCTAGTCCCAGACTGGCCGGCACCCGCTAATATTCATGCGGCGACTACTTTGCGTACGGGTGGTGTGAGCCAAGGCCCTTACTCCAGTCTTAATCCGGCCGCTCATGTCAGTGATGATACTGATCGGGTCAGGCAGAACAGACAGATTATCAGGGAGATGCTGGATTTACCCGCTGAACCCGTGTGGCTGGATCAAATACACAGTAATCGTGCCGTTAAGGCGGCAAATCCCCCCTACCCCCCTTTGCAAAAGGGGGGTAGGGGGGATTTGCAACAAGCTGACGCCAGTTATACTAATGAATCCTGCGTTGTGTGTGCTGTGATGACAGCGGATTGTTTGCCTTTACTGGTTTGCTCTACGGATGGCGCGCAAGTAGCGGCAATTCATGCCGGCTGGCGGGGCTTATTCGCAGGTGTGATCAGTAATACGGTAGTTGCAATGCAACGCCCCCTCAATCCCCCCGCTTCGACATGCTCAGGACAGGCTTTTTCAAAGCGGGAAGCCACTCAGCGCCACAATACCGGTCTCAGATCCCCCCTTTGTAAGAGGGAGGTTAGGGAGGATTTGCTGGTATGGTTAGGACCCGCAATCGGGCCTGACTGTTTTGAGGTCGGTGCTGAAGTACGTGATGCTTTCCTGGAAAAATCTGTCGAATTCATAGCAGCATTTAAAGAGCAGGGCAACGGAAAGTGGTTGGCGGACATTTACCAGTTGGCCCGAATTGAACTGGCTGCGTTAGGCATAACTAGTGTTTATGGAGGTGCATTCTGTACATTTACTCAGCATGAGCATTTTTACTCTTATCGCAGGGATGTGCAAACAGGGCGCATGGCTACATTGATATGGAGAGAATAACGTAGTGAATTTATTGATATTAATTGTCATCTTTACAGCTGTCGGCGGTGTATTAAGCGTGATGGCGGCCGCTGTATTTTTATTACTACGGGATCATCACAGAAATGCAATATTGCCGCATGGGATAAGCTTTGCAATTGGCGCATTATTAGCGGTTGCCTTTTGGGGGTTGATTCCCGAGGCATTTGCAGAAGTTAAGCAGGAACAATTCCAGGCATTATCGGGGACAATTTTAGCCGGTATACTCGGTTTTTTTGTGTTGGAAAAACTGTTGATTTGGCGGCATTGTCATTACGGTATTCATGAAGCGCATGGTGATGATGGACAGGGTGACGATCATTTGCATGGGCACAGACACAGCGATGCCAAGTCGGCAGGGGCGTTGATTATTCTGGGTGATAGTATCCATAACTTTGTCGATGGTGTTTTAATTGCAGCTGCGTTTTTAACGGATGTGCAATTAGGCATAGTCACCAGTTTAGCGGTTGCCGCTCACGAAATTCCGCAAGAAGTAGGTGATTTTGCGATTTTATTGGATAGCGGTTATTCCAGAGGTAAAGCGCTTTTTTACAATATCCTTGCCAGCTTGACGACTGTTCTGGGTGGGGTGTTGGCTTACTTTAGCCTGGAAGATTTGCATGACAGTCTGCCGTATTTCCTGGCTTTGGCTGCTTCAAGTTTTATTTATATTGCAGTCGCAGACTTGATTCCTTCATTGCATACCAAGACCGACATGAAGACCTCCTTGCAACAAATTGCATTGATTGCTGCCGGTGTTTTTTTGATCTGTTCATTGCACGGCTTTGCCAATAACATCGAAATAGATCAGGTACAAGATAAAGGGAACAAAATGCAAGCTCTTTGAATCTGAGGTAACTCGCAAAAAAAATTCCTGCTGTCACAGTTGCCACAGATTCACAGATTCACAGATTCACAGATTATAAATAAGATTAATCTGTAAATCTGTGGCGGTTTTTTTTTTGCGACGAAGAATAAAACCTCATGTCTTCGTGTTGATGATCATTTAGGTTTTTTAAATGATTTTTACCTGTTTTTAAGTTATTACATCAGGCTCAGTTCTGCCGGTCCGCTTTTTAATTTCACAAAACTGTTCGGCGAGGAGAATTAATTCACCTAATGCTTCTTGTGCATCCTGATTATGCCGGGTGGCGTCAGCTTCAAATCGTTCTACATAGATTCTCAAGGTGGCTCCGACTGTACCCGTTCCGGATAAGCGAAAAACAATCCGGGAACCGTTTTCAAAACCGATGCGGATGCCCTGATTTTTACTGATGCTACCGTCTATCGGGTCTTCATAACTGAATTCATCCGCATATTTAACAACGTATTCACCAAAGCTCCGGCCTGGTAATGCCGGCAATTGATTGCGAAGATGTTCGACGATACTATCGGCAATAGGGGTTTCGACAGCTTCATAATCGTGGCGGCAATAAATATCACGACCGAATTTTTGCCAGTGTTCATGAACTATATCGGCAACGGACTGGCGTTTTACAGCAATTAAATTTAACCAGAATAACACGGCCCATAAACCATCTTTTTCGCGGACATGATCTGAGCCGGTGCCAAAACTTTCTTCGCCGCACAGTGTTATTTTTCCTGCATCCAGCAAATTGCCGAAAAATTTCCAGCCGGTGGGTGTTTCATAACAGGGTATGTTGTAGTTAGCCGCGACGCGATCAACAGCCTGGCTGGTGGGCATAGATCGAGCCACACCGCTTAAGCCTTTGGCGTATGCCGGAATTAAACGGGCATTCGCCGCCATAATGGCCAAACTGTCACTGGGCGTTACAAAAATGTTGCTGCCTGTAATCATATTTCGATCACCGTCGCCATCGGAAGCTGCGCCAAACGTAGGCGCATCAGCACTGAACATGCGTTCGGCAAGTACATGTGCATGCGCCAAATTCGGGTCAGGGTGATGGCCGCCAAAATCTTCCAACGGCACAGCATTAATAACGGATTCGGGCGCAGCCCCCAGCATGTCTACCAGTATTCTTTTTGCATAAGGTCCGGTTATGGCGCTCATAGCATCAAATAACAGCGTGATATAACCA